>SCVU01000730.1 GCA_004296785.1 Planctomycetota bacterium | reverse complement strand
GGCCGCATCGTGCAGGTCGCGCGCGGCGACGTGATGTCGAAGGTCGTCATCGAAGTCTCGCCCGAGGTCCGCATCGGAGCCGTGATCACGACCGACTCGGTCGACCGGCTGCACCTCGAGGTCGGCGCGCAGGCCGTCGCGATCATCAAGGCCACTGAAGTCATCGTCGGGAGAGGTTGAGCGCATGTCGTCGCGGTCGTTCTCGTCGTCGCTCCGTCCGTGGATCCTCGCGTGCGTCGCCGCGCTCGGCGCCGGCTGCTCGAGCGAGCCGCAGCCCGGGCCGGCGCGCGTCGAGCTCGCCGTGTATGCCGCCGCGAGCACGCGCGACGCGCTGCTCGCGCTCGAGGAGGTCTACGAGCAGCGCCACGCCGTCGATCTGTTCTTCAACTTCGGCTCCTCCGGCGACCTGTCGAAGCAGATCGTCGCGGCCGCGCAGGCCGACGTGTTCCTTTCCGCCGACGAGCGCGAGATGGACAAGGTCGAGCAGGCCGGGCTCGTCGCGGCGGGCACGCGCCGCGCGCTGCTGTCGAATCAGCTCGTCGTGATCGAGCCCGTCGACGCGCCCGCGCTCTTCACCGCACCGTTCGCGCCCGCGCAGCTCGCCGATCCGCGGGTCGCGCGCCTGTCGCTCGCCGACGTCGCGACCGTGCCGGCGGGCCGCTACGCGAAGGCGTGGCTCGAGCGGATCGGCGTGTGGAGCTCGGTCGCCGAGCGCGTGCTGCCCGGCGTCGACGCGCGCGCCGCGCTCGCGGCGGTCGAGTCCGCGAGCGCGCAGGCCGGCATCGTCTACCGCACCGATGCCGCGCCGTCGAAGCAGGTGCGCGTCGTGTTCGTCGTCCCCGTCGAGGACGGTCCGAGGATCTCGTACCCGGTCGCGGCGATGGCGGGACGGCCAGCACAGGTGCAGGCGCGGCTGTTCGCCGAGTTCCTCGCGACGCCCGCGGCGGGCAGCGTGTTCGCCGAGCGCGGCTTCGTGTTCCTGGCGGGCCCGACCGCGTCGACGCCGAACTAGGGAGCCGATCCGATGTCCGCCGAATCGAGCACGGCGGTCGTGCTGTGGACCACGCTGCGCGTTGCCGGTGCGGCGGGGCTGCTCATCGCACCGCTCGGCATCGCGCTCGGGCTCGTGATGGCGCGCCGGTCGTTCCCGGGCAAGAGCATCGTCGAGACGCTCGTCGCGCTGCCGCTCGTCCTGCCGCCGACGGCGATCGGCTACCTGTTGCTCGTGCTGTTCGCGCGCGGCGGTTGGCTCGGCGAGCGCGCGCTCGGCTTCGATCCCGGCGTGTTGTTCACCTGGCGCGCGGCGGTGATCGCGTCCGCGCTCGTCGCGCTGCCGCTGGTCGCGCGCACGGCGCGCAGCGCATTCGAGGCCGTCGATCCGCGCCTGGAGCTGATGGCGCGGACCACCGGCATGTCGCGCACGCAGACGCTGTGCGCGGTCACGCTGCCGCTCGCGCGGCGCGGGCTGCTCGCCGCGGTCGCGCTCGGCTTCGGCCGCGCGCTCGGCGAGTTCGGCGCGACGGTGATCGTCGCCGGCAACATCCCGGGACGCACGCAGACGCTGGCGCTGGCGATCTTCAACGAGATCCAGCTCGGCGACACCGCGGCCGCGCTGCGCCTCGTCGCGATCACCGTCGCGATTGCGTTCGCGCTGACGTGGGGGATCGAGCGGCTGCTGCGCGGCGGCGCGAGGGTCGGCGCGTGAGCGCGGCCGCGATCCACGTCCGCGTGCGGCTGCCGCTCGCGCGCTTCGCGCTCGACGTCGCGTTCACGAGCTCGGCGCGCTCGCTCGGCGTATTCGGCGCCTCCGGCGCCGGCAAGACGAGCCTGATCGAGGTCCTGACCGGCTGGCGCCGCCCCGAATCGGGGAGCGCGCGCATCGGCGACACCGTGCTGTTCGACTCGGGCGCGGGCGTCGCGCTGCCGATCGAAGCGCGGCGCATCGGCTACGTGCCGCAGGACGTGTTGCTGTGGCCGCACTGGAGCGCGGGCCGCAACGTCCGCGCGGGCGCGGCGCGCGGCGGCGTCGACGAGGAGCTGTTCGCGCGCACCGTCGCGATCCTCGAGATCGCGCAGTTGCTCGAGCGGCCGTGCACGCAGCTCTCCGGCGGCGAGCGGCAGCGCGTCGCGCTCGCGCGCGCGCTGGTGTCGCGGCCGCGCCTGCTGCTGCTCGACGAGCCGCTCGGCTCGCTAGACCTGCCGCTGCGCCGGCGCATCCTGCCGTACTTGATCCGCGTGCGCGCGGAGTTCGACGTGCCGACGCTGTACGTCTCGCACGATGCGACCGAGGTGCAGGCGCTGTGCGAGGAGGTGGTCGTGCTCGAGAGCGGCCGCGTCGCCGCGCAGGGGCCGCCGAGCGAGGTGCTGCGGAGGGTGCGGGCCGGCGAGCCGTCGTACGACAACGTGCTGACGGGTGTGGTGCGCGAGGTACGCGGCGGGACGGCGGCGCTCGAGCTCACCGACGGCGGCCGCGCGTTCGTGCCGTCGCGCGGCGTCTCCGTCGGCGCGCACGCGGTGTTTGCGATCGGCTCCGACGAGATCCTGATCGCGCTCGACGCACCGACGCGGATCTCGGCGCGCAACGTGCTGCCCGCGGTGATCGAAGCGGTCGAAGCGAGCGCGAGCGGCGTGCGCGTCGATGCGCGGCTGTGCGTGGAAGGGCGGGGAGGAAGTGACGAGACCGGCGACGGAACCGGCGCGCGGATCTCGGCGAGCCTGACGCACGCCGCGCTCGACGAGCTCGCGCTGCGCCCGGGCCAGCGCGCGCACCTCGTGTTCAAGACGAGCGCGTGCCGCGTGTTGTCGGCGGCCGCGTGAGTACGGAGCCCGCCTCGACTCCGGCGAGTTGGCAGTATTTGATCCCGCCTCGTTTCCGCCTTCGTCGCCTGCGACGAAAGCGGAAACGAGGCGGGATCAAATACTGCCAACTCGCCGGAGTCGAGGCGGGCTCCGTACTCAGAACGAATCGCTGGCCCACACCAGCCGCTCGTCCTGCGGCGCCTCGATCGGCGCTTCGAAGCCGCCGAACGACTTCAGCATGAAGATGCTGCGCCGCTCCGCGTGCCACGTCGTCGCCCGCGCGGGCAGCAGGTTGGCCAGCCGCGACGGCGCGAGCGCGCGCGCCCGCAGCGGCCGCGCGTCGCCGCACGCTTCGACGGCGCGCGAGACCAGCGCCGGCACGTCGTCGCGCGCGCCCGGCTCGAATCCGTACTCGAGCAATTGCAGCACGTCGCCGTCCGGCGAGTTCATCGCGCGCAGGTACGAGACGACGCGGCCGTCGCGCTCGCCGACCAGGAACACCGAGCGCGCCCGCCCGCGCGGAAACCGCTGCGCGCGCTCGAGCTGCGCCTCGATCCGATGGCGCCAGTACTCGTCCTCGCGCAGGAACGCCCAGCGCTGCAGCGCGCTCGACGTGTTGTACAGATTGCGCACCTGCGCGAAGTCGCGCGCGTCGAACTCGCGCAGCAGCGACGGCGACGGCTCGAAGCGCGGGTCGCGCCCGTCGATCAGCTCGGCCTCGATCACGCGCGACGGCAGCCGCCGGTAGCCGAGCCGCTCGTAGAACTCGCGGCCGATGCGCGAGTACAGCGCAGCGCCGTCGTGCTTCTCGTCGCGCAGCCGCTCGTGCAGCGCCTGCAGGAACTGCGTGCCGAGCCCGAGCCGGCGCAGCTGCGGATCGACGCACAGCGCGCCGATCCCGGCGACGCGCAGCCGCTGCGTCGCGAGTCGGTAGCGCAAGTCGTAGACGTACGCGGTCGAGAGCACGCGGCCGTGCTTGTCGCAGAGCGCCGCGACGCGCCACGCGCGCGCGCCCCACGGGCTCGCCATCGCGCGCTCGACGTGCTCGAAGTGCGCGTCGCGCGAACGGCTCGCGTGCCACTCGCGCCAGTGCGCTTCGATCGCCGGCGCGCGCGCCGCGCCCTCGAGGAAGACCAGTTCGGGTTTCACCGCCGGTCCCGATTATCGGCCCTTCGGGGCCGGACCTGTGCTCGCCGCGGCGGGCGCCTCCGCCGCGGCCGGCCCGGCGCCCTCCGCGATCGCCACGGCCACCGCGAGGCCCGCGTCGTGGGTCAGCGCGAGGTGCCAGCGCTCGATGCCGCGCCGCGCCGCGTGCTCGGCCGCGCGGCCGTGCAGCAGCAGCGTCGGCGGACCGCCCGGCGCGCGCACGACCTCGATGTCGACCCAGCGCACGCCGCGCGCCCAGCCGGTGCCCAGCACCTTCATCGCCGCCTCCTTCGCGGCGAAGCGACCGGCGAGGCTCTGCGCGGAGCGCATGCGCCGCGCGCAGTACGCCTGCTCGCCGGCGGTGTAGATGCGATCGAGGAAGCGCTGGCCGCGCCGCGCGTGCACCTCTTCGATGCGCTCGATCTGCGTCAGGTCGATGCCGATGCCGAGGATGGTCACGGTCGCGCTCGTGGAAGGGGAGGCGCGGGCTTGTGCGCCATCTGTCTGAACATACAGTTGGACAGCTCGCGCCCGCGACAGGCGCATGTCCGCCGATTCATGACCCCGCGTCCCGCCACCCCCGAGAGTCCCAGCGCGACCGCCGAGTACCTGTCGATCGGCGACGTCGCGGCGGCCACGGGGTTCACACCGGACACGCTGCGCGTGTGGGAGCGCCGCTACGGCGGCCCGGTGCCGGTGCGCCTGCCGTCGGGGCACCGGCGCTACACGCGCGAGCAGGTGATCTGGCTGCGCCGCATCGCCGAGGCGATCGCGATGTCGCATCGCCCGTCGAAGTTGCTGCGCCTCAGCACGGGCGAGCTCGCGCGGCTGCTCGAGTCGCGCGTGCTCGACGACGCGCGCGCGGACGAGGTGCGCCAACTGCTCGCGCTCGCGAGCGAGCACCGCGACGCGGAGCTGCGGCACCGGCTGGAGGTCGCGCTGCGGCACGCGAGCGTGCTGACGGTGCTGCAGACGCTCGTATCGCCGCTGCTCGTCGCGGTCGGGCGCGCGTGGGCGAGCGAGGAGATCGGGATCCGCCACGAGCACGGACTCGTCGAACTGTTGTCCGACTGGCTGCGCCAGCAGCGCGCGCTGCGCGAGGTTCGCGGGCACGGCTCGCTCGTCGCGCTCGCGACGCTCGAAGGCGAGCGGCACGGTCTCGGCATCCAGATGGCCGCGGTGATCGCCGCCGAGCGCGGGAACCGCGTCAAGCTGCTCGGCACCGATCTGCCGTGGCAGGAGGTCGATCGCGCGGCGCGCGAACTGCGCACGCAGGTCGTGCTGATCGGGATCTCGCTGTCGAGCGGCGGCATCGAGACCGACCGCATGGTCGGGCAGCTGCGCGCCGCCCTGCCGCCGGAGATCGCGCTCGCGATCGGCGGCGCCGGCGCGCGCAGCGTGCGGCGCGGTCCGCGCGGCGTCGACTGCCTCGACGGGCTCACCGGGCTCGATCAGTGGCTCGCGCAGCGCGCGCCGCCGCAGCGACCGGCGTCGCTCCTGTAATTCCGCTAGCTCGAGTGCCGGTGCTGCGGCGCCGCGCTGCTGCGTACGTCGACCTCAGCTCTGCTGCGTCAGCGTCAACGAGCGCACGCCGGAGAGCAGCAGCAGCCCGGGGTTCAGCGGCGCGAACGAGCCCAGCTGGAGCCAAGTCGTCACCGCCTCCGTGCCGGCCGGAAGCGCGGGGATCGTCCAGGTGAACGAGTCCTGCGTCGGAGACGTGCTCGGTCCGAGCACGACCAACGCGCTCGCCGACGGATCGAGCAGCAGCCCGACGAGCCCCGGGTCGAACGCGACGGTCGGATCGGCGGAGATCAGCGCGAACACGATCATCGGCGTGATCTGCGATAGCGATCCGGTGCTGACCGTCGTGCTCTCTCCGACCGCGGCGCAGCTCGGCGCGCTGAGCGGCTCCGGTTGGAACAGCGGCGCCGTGATCACGATCTGCGCGCCCGAGTACGCCGCGTACGCCTGTCCCGGCGAGCTCAACGGCATCCCGGGCTCGCCCGCGATCGACGTGCACATCGACGTGCGTGCGATCGACGCATCGCCGATCGCGTAGACACCGTGACCGCCCTGTCCGCCGAAGGGCGCGAACATCGTCGTTCCGCCCGCGCCTCCGTGGAACGCGCAAAGCTGCGCATCGACCGTCGCGGTCCGCACGGAGAGCGCTTCACCGCCCTGCGCGAAGATCAAGCCGCCGGACGTCTGGTCGCCGCCGCTGCCTCCGCGCACCTCGCACGCATCGAGCGTCACGTACGACTCGTTCACGTCGATGCCGCGACCGCCGTTGCCCAACGTGATCGGCAGCACGCCGCCGACCGAGCCGCCCTTGCCGCCGCGGACCGCGCAATCGGTGAAGTGCACTGCCGAGCTCGCATCGACGAACGCGCCCGCGCCGCCGTCGAGCGACGTGTCGCCCGCGTCGGCGCCGTCGAGCATGCTGCTCTGCACCCACACGGAGCCCGCATTCGACACGAGGCTGAGAGCGCTGAACGAGTTGGGAAAGCCGGTCGCGCGCAGCTGCAGGCCGGCGAGCAGCGCCGTCTGTCGCGAAGGCACGTTGCGGATCCTCACCGTGCCGTCGACCCGAACGATGTCGCGCGCGATCACTCGAACGCCCTTGCCGTCGATCGAGAAACCCGCGTAGCTGCCGCTGCGCACGAGCACCGTGTCGTCCGCCTGCGAGGCATCGACGGCCGCTTGGATCGAGGTGAACTGAGAGCCGGGGCCCGCGGCCGCGTCGACGATCCACAGTTGCTGTGCCGCGATCGGAGCTCCGCACAGCGCAACCGCGGCGAGTCCGCGGATCAGGTGTCGAGACGTGGTGCGGCAGGAGACGTCGGTTTTCATCGTTGGACCTCGATCGAGGGTGATGTCGAGAATGGAAGCGAGCGTACGTCGACGCTCGCGTCCGAGTGCGGACCGCGACGTGCTTGCATGCGCTGCGTCGGAGCTAGCGCGAGCGTCGAAGAACACGGCCTGTTAGCTGCGCGCTGGGCCGGCGGTCACAGCGATGCCGCACGAAGTTCGCGAGCGAATGCGCACAGCTCCACGTTGTCGCCGGGCAGCCGGACGCCTTCGGCAGGTTGGAACTCCAATCGGTCGAGCAAGCGGCGCGAGCGCTCGTTGTCGTGAGCGAAGATCGCGAGCACGCGCGCAATGCGAAGCACGCGCGCCGCGTGCTCCAGGACGGCGCGCGCCGCTTCGAGCGCGTAGCCGCGGCCCTCGTGCGCCGCGCGCAGCGCGAAGCCGAGGTCGGGCGCGTCGAGCCCGTCGCGGCGGATCAGCCCGCAGATGCCGAGCGGCTCCCCGTCGGCGCGCCGTTCGACGAGCAGGAGACCGTGCCCGTGCGTCGCGTAGCTCGCGCGCGCGCGCTCGACGTAGCCCAGCGCGCCCGCTTCGTCGCGCACGCCGCGATCGCCGATGTAGCGCAGGAACGCCGGTTCGTTCAGCAGCTCGACGAGGAACGCCGCATCGCGCGGCTCGAGCTCGCGCAGCCGCAGTCGCGCGGTGTCGAGCGCGAGCGCGTCGCTCACGCGCGCGTCGCGCCCGGCTGAACCGCGCCCGATTGCACCGTGCCCATTTGCGCCGCGAGCGCGAGGTCTCCGTCCGCGCGCCCGCGCAGCGCGCGCCGGTAGATCCAGTAGTTCGTCACGCACATGATCGGCAGCACGAGCGCGCCTGCGAACGGGATCACCTGGAAGCCGATCAGCACCCAATTGACGATCCGCACGATCCAACGCGAGACGCAGCCGCGCAGCGGCGGGATGTAGCCGCGCAGTCCCGACACCAGCGTCAGCCGGAAGTACGCGACGCCCGGGATCACGCCGAGGATCGGGATCGAGCCGAGCAGGAAGCACACGACGAGCGTGCGCGGCAGCCGCGCGTCGAGCGCGCCGAGGTACTGCTCGAACTCCTGCGGACTCGCGAACGTCCTGCGCTTGCACGTCGGGCAGTCCTGCTGCACGACGCGCTGCCGCAGTCGCGTCGCGCAGACCGGACAGCGCTTGCGCCCGACGAGCAGGAAGCGGTGCATCTCGCGGTCTTCGATCGCCGCGGCCTTCGGCTGGCCGAACACGCCGATCCGGCGCGGCGCCGCGACGTCCTTGCCGCACGCATGGCACGCGAGCGCCGACGGGTGGATCGGCACCCGGCAGTGCGCGCACGGCACGCGCTGCTGTTCCTCCTTGTACTCGGCGCGCTTCTGCAGCCACCACAAGCCGAGCGCGGTCGCCGCCGACAGCACGATCGCGACGGCCGGGAACACGACGATGAAGAACAGCCCGCCGACGGTCCACATCGTCTCGACGCGCATCAACAGCGTCTGCACGCCGAGGTCGTCGTTGTCGTCGATGTCGAAGATCCACTCGAGCACCGAGCGGCGCAGCGCGGACATCACGTACACCGCGCCGCCGACCATCAGCGCCCACAGCGTGTGCAGGCCGAACAGGCTCTGGTGATCGACGGTCTTCAGGATCGCGACCGATTCCTTGTCCAGCAGCGCGAGCGACACGAGCACGGCCACGCCGCTCTTCACGAAACCGTCGATCTCCTCGAGGAAGGCGCGCACGTCAGGCGACTTCGCCGCGTAGATCTCGAGCGCCGCGAGCACCGCCATCACGCCCATCGCCGCGTTGCCGATGAACCACGCAGGCGCGTGCGACGAGAGCGCGGTCGCCACTTCCTCTTCGACGAACGGGACGTGCTCACCCCAGCGCATGAACGCCGCCGTCAGCAGCGCCGCCAGGAACGGGCGCGACGCGAACATCGGAACGCTGCCGATGGAGTAGAGGAGTCCGGCGATGCTCATCGCGCCACGTTACTCTTCCGCCGCCGTCGCCGCCGCGCGTGCGCCGGGGGGGAGCGACCAGATGAGGACGGAAGAACTCGCGTCGTCGCCGCGAGTGAAGGTGCCGCACGCGATTCGTTCGCCGCTCGAATCCGCGGTAAGCGTGTCGAGCGGCAGCACCAGCGGCGCCGCGACCGCGGGCAGCGAGAGCAACGGCACGTTGTTCTCGGGGTCCCAGATCTGCAGCGTGCCGTCGCGCGACGCCGAGTAGAGCCGCGAGCCGTCCGGCGTCAGCCAGAGTGCGTGGACGTACTGAGTGTGCGCGACGAGCTCGCGCGGCGGATCCACGGCCAGCGGATCGATCCGCATGATCGTGCCGTCGAGTGCGCCGGCGACCAGCATGTCGCCGCTGCTCGACCACGCGAGCGCGCGCACGCGCAGCTCGTTCAACCCTAGTCGCCGGATCTCACCGCCCGCGAACGGTTCAGCGATCCACACGCCGCCGTCCCAGCGGGCGATCGCCAGGCGCGGTGGACTTCGATGCGAAGGGCCGAACGCCAGCGTCGTGATTCCATCGCCGGACGGCTGCGTGCGCAGCAGTTCGTCTCCGCTCGCGCGCGAATACACGACCAAGGCTCCGTCGTCCGCGCCTGCAGCAGCGCACAAGCCGGCCTGATCGAGGGCGACGGCGCTCACTGCGCTGGCAAACGCACTCGTTGCGCGCTCGATGCCTCCGTCCGCCATGCGGCGCAGCTCGACACGGCCGCGCGCATCCCCGAGCAGTACGTGCGAGTTCTCCGTATCCAACGCGGCGTACAGTCCGAGCGGATCCTGCACAGGCTCGCCGCGGAACTCCACGCCGTCCGGTGCGATCGTCGCGATGCGGCCGTCGAACGCGACGCCGCACAGCTGCTGATTCGCGCCCGAGAATCCCAGTGCAAGCATCTCGGGCGTCGGGATGCGGCGCAACCCGTGACTGGGCTCGAACGGACGCCAGATGCGCAGCGTGCGATCGACGGAGCAACTGACGAACTCGTCGCCTTCACCGACTCGCACGAGCGACTGGACCTCGCCGGAATGTCCGATCCGTACCGACAGCGGAGTGTCGGAACCCGCGCGCCAGGAGCGCAGCCCGTCGTCGCCGCCGGCGACCACGACGCCGCGGCCGTCGCGCGCGTAGGCCGCGGCCGACACGAGGGGTGTTCCGCTGTCGAGCCTGCGCAGCAACGTTCCGTCCGCCGCGTCGAACTCGCTCGCGAAGCCGGTCGCTCCAGCGATCAGGACGCGCGTGCCGTCCGGCGAGAAGTTGGCGGCGCGCGCCTGCGCTGTGCCGAGCGCGACCCAACGCGCCGCGGCGTCGGGTTGCCAGTGCCAGACGCGCGGCGGCATCACGCCGTAACAGACGGCGACCGACTCACCCGACGGCGAGAATTCGAGCGAGCGGACCCCGATCGGATCACCCTCCATTCGCGCGGGCGGCGGACACGCCGGCTTCCCCGTCGTCGCGTCGATCAACGCGACGCCGGCGGAGATCGTGCCGCACGCGAGCTTCCGCCCGTCGGGTGACCACGTCACCGCGCACAGCTCGCCACCGGGGACGTCGAGTGACCGCACGACTCGGCCGTCCTCGACTTGAGTGATGTCGATGCGCTCGGAGTCGACGAGCGTCGCGAGCAGGCGGCCGCCTGGATCGAGCGACGCGCAGCTCGGGTGGACCGCCCGAATCGGCCTTGCGAGCCGCAGCTCGCGACCCCGACGGGCCTTCATGTCCCAGAGCCAAACGGCGCCGTCCGCGTCCCACGACACGACCTGCCTTCCCGCGGCGTCGACCGAGATTCCGCGGACGTTCTGCTTGTGGCCCTCCAACACGGCGGCGGACATGTCCGTGCGCGACTCGAGCCAGTGCCACTCCCACCCGCGCATCTGCTCCGGGCAGGCCTCGAGCAGCCGCCGCGCCTCGCGCAGGTCGTTGTCCTGGATCGACAAGTCGGCCGCGCGCATGTTTCCGGCGTGGTTCAAGCGCATCTGCTCGCGATGCGCGCGCTCGGCAGCGACTGCGTGCTTGCGCTGCTGGATCGCGATCGCGATCGAGCCGACGCACGCCACGACCGCGAGCGCGTCGAGGGAGCGCGCGGCCGCTCGGTTGCGCCGACGCCACTTGCGAAACGTACCGAGCAAGCCGACGTCGTACGTGCTGACGACGCGACCCTCGAGCCACGCGCGCAAGTCGCTCGCCATCGCGAGAGCGCTCGCGTAGCGCTGCTGCGGATCGCGCTGCATCGCCGTCTCGCAGATCGCGACGAGTTCGGGCGCCGCTTGAGCGGCGAGCTCGTGCACGCGCAGCGGTGGCCCGACGAGGGTTCGCTGTACGAGGGTGTCCGCCGCGCAGCTCTGCGGCGGAGATGTGTACGGCATCTCTCCGGTCAGCACGTGGTACAGCACGGCCCCGAGCGCGTAGACGTCGGACCGCGGCCCGGTCGTGCCCGCGACGCCTTCGACTTGTTCGGGCGCCATGTAACCCGGCGTTCCGACGATGCCGCCGGTGCGCAGCAAGAGGTGCGTTTCCGAATCGACTCCGGACTCGCCGTCTTGGAGCGGCCGCCGCTCGAGTTGCGCGAGACCCCAATCGAGCACCCAGATCTCGCCGAGTTCACCGACCATGATGTTCGCCGGCTTGAGGTCGCGGTGCACTACGCCGCGTCGATGCGCGTGCTCGACCGCTTGTGCGGTGCGGCAGATGACCTCGACGAGTCGCGGCAGCGTCCATCCGGCCTCACCGCGACGGAAGCGCTCGATGCCTACCTTCAGATCCGCGCCGCGCAACAGCGGCATCAGGTAGTACAGCTCTCCACGCGCGTTCACGCCGATGTCGTGCACGGGCACGACGCTCGGGTGATTGAGCTGACCGGTGATCTGCACCTCCTCGAGGAACAGCGCGAGGTTCTCGCGTGTCTCGGAGCCGAGCGCCGAGCCGCTCGACTCGAGTCCGCTCAGGCGGATCACCTTCATGGCGAGATCGCGCCGCAGATCCTCGTCGTAGACGCGCAGGACGCGGCCCATGCCGCCTTGCGCGATCTCGCCGAGAATGCGGAACCGATCGTCCTTCGCGCCGCGTTTGGAGATCTGGCCCAGGCGATCGAGGAAGATCCGATCTTCATCGGGCCCGCGATTGCGCGCGACTTCGGCCGTGACCATGCGGAAGCGCGAGCCGGGGGCTCGCGTCGAGCTCCTTTATATCCGCTACCGAGTGCGCACGCAGCAAGCGTGCGACGAGGCTCACCGCGCCCGGTGCGAAGCGTGCAGGCGCACGGTCTCGGAGGCCCACGCTGTCGTGCGTGCGAGCATGTGCTCGGAGTCGGCCGCGAACCAGCGCAGCTCGTACGGCTCCTTCGCGTCCAACCCGGCGATCCGGAACGTCCCGTCTCCGGCGACGAGCACGCTGCCGAGCGTGTGCTCGCGGCGCACCTCGATGCGCGTGCCCTCGACGGGCGCGAGCGCGGAATCCGCTTCGACCGCGCCGAGCAGCGTGAACGAATCGATGTCGAGCGTGAGCGGTGGCAGCGCGATCGCCTCGCCTGGCTGCGGGACGACGTCGCGGCGCAGCAGCACTTGCGGGCCGCGCATCACGCGGAGCTGGTAGCGATGCGAGCCGAGACCCTCGAACGCGAACGCGCCCGCGACGTCGGCCGTCGTCGACGATGCGCGTCCGAGGATGCGCGTGCTCGCGGACTCGCCGCCGCCGCTCGCAGCCTTCGGTGCATCCATGCGCCGCAGAAGAACGGTGATCCCCTCGGCTGGCGCGCCGGACGGATCGAGCACGACACCCTGAATGGTGGCCCCCGGCTCGAGCTGGAAGTCGGTCTCGTGCTCCGCGCCGGACGGGAGTTCTACGAGCTGCGCTGCGAGCGGAGGCGCATCGACGAACAGTGCGTGCGCGATGTCCGGTCGCAGTCCATGCAGGTCGTAGCGGCCGCGCTCGTCGGTGCGCGTCTCCGCGGTGCAGGGTTTCGCTGCATCGGACAACAGCGCGGCGTAACCCTCCGCGCGAACGCGGGCGCCGACGATCGGCTCACCACCGGGGCCGACGACGCGTCCGTGGAGACGCGCCTCGGGCCACAGGCTGATCTCGACGCGAGCGTCCGCTCCGCTGCCGTGGATGCGCGCGGGCTCGTGCGGTGCCGACCACGTGCGAGTGCCGTCGAGTGCGTCGCACTCGACGAACGAGATGCGCGACGCGTAGCCGTCGGCGCTCGTTCGAACCTGCTGGCGACGCCCGATGGCCGGAACTCGAGGATGCGCGAAGGTTCCATCCGCTGCGGAGCTCACGATGTCGCTCCGCGCGTGAGTCCAGATGCAGATCTCGGCGCCGGCGAGCGGTTCACCGCTGATCGCGTCGCGGACGACACCGCGCACGCACTGCGCCGGGCGCAGCACGAGTTCCAGCGCGTTCACGTGGCTCGTGAGCTCGGTCAATGGCGCCGTCGAGCTGGCGTGCCACGCGACGGCGCTCAAGCTGTTCCAGACGCCTTCGACGGCGAACTCGCCGTTCGCAGCGCTGCGCCCGTGGATGTACTCCTCCCTGACACCCGCGAGCGCCGCCGGTCGCTCGCACCAGACCTCGAGCGCCGCGTCGGGAACGGCCGCCCCCGCGCCGTCGACGACCCGAATCAGCGTGCGCGTTGAGTGGGGGAGCGCGCTCCGTGCCTCTGCGCCGCCGAGCGACGCTTCGCCCGACCGCCGTTGTCCGTCGATCGTTGGATGTGTTGCGAACACCGCCGCTGGTTCACGGCGTGCGCTGCTCGCGAGCTCCGCGTCGTGCGTCGCGCGCGAAGGTTCAGTTGTGCGAACACGTTCCGCACTTTGCAGCGCGGACCGTTCGACATCGTCACGCGTCAACAGGAACGCCGACGAGCCGAGCACGACGCAGGCAGCGAGAACGAGGCCTTGCGTCGAGCGTGCAGCGCGTGATGACGTTCCCGGCGGCTTCTTGCGCCGGTTCATGACGCGTCAGTCCAACTCGACCCAGCCGTGTGCGGTGCTGACGAGCCAACCGCCGTCGGTGTTCAGGACGTCACCGCGGCAAAACATCGTCGTCTTGACGACGCCGTCGACGACCTTGAAAGCAGGGCACACCGGCACGGTGCACAACTGCTGAGACGCCCAGAGTGACGTGATCGCAGCGACAGCAACGAGTGCCGGAAGAACGAAACGAAGACGCAGACGACGCATGGGAAACCTCTTGGAGGGTTCCGGCTGGGTGCCGGAACGGGGAGGGGGTCGAGCCGTGCGTCTCGCCGTCGTGAACGTGTCGGAGGCGAATAACCCTTCGGCGCGTTCCCGGGCGGGAACGCAGGCAGGAACTCGTTTCCAAAGGTCCTTGGGTTGCGGACGCGGACTGGGAAATCCGCTCTCACTGGATCGGACGCTCAGCGCAGCGCTTGAGAGAAAAAAGTGATTTGACGTCCAACGACCTCCCAGTTTCGAGAGCCGCGCGGGGCGCGCGGCGAGCGGTGGACGTGGCTCGTGCGGATTCGCGACCGGCAGCGGAGAGATCGCGCGGCGCGATTCGTTCGAACCCGTACGAATCGGGCCGTCCGGACGGCGGATTGGCGACGCAGAGGCGCGGGGAGTCGCTGTGCTGCGCGTCTAGCGGCGCGCAGGCGGTCGCGTGCTGGCGGGCTTCGAGGCGCCCGGCAGTGCGGCGCCCGGCAGTGCGGCGCTGGTCTGCGCGGCGCTGGTCTGTGCGGCGCTGGTCTGTGCCGCGCCCGACTGTGCCGCGCCCGACTTTGCCGCACCCGGCCGCACGGTGCTCGGCTTCGCAGCTCTCGGCCTCGTGGCCGCGGGCTTCGCCTTCGCCGGCGTCAATGTCCCTGCCTTCGCGGCCCCGCGTCTTGCCGCGGCCGCGGTGATCGAGCCGCTGCGCTGCTGCTTCGCCGCTCGCAGCTCGCGTTCGCCGAGCACCTGCTCGATCGCCTGCCAGCCCTTCGGCGGCGCCTCGCCCTTGAGCTCGAACAGGAAGCGCGACGGCGTCGACGGCGCGCGCCGACCGAACTTCGCGCGCGACTTCGCCCACGTGATCGAGAGCACGCGCTGCGCGCGCGTGACGCCGACGTACATCAGCCGCCGCTCTTCCTCGATCGTGCCCTCGGCGGCCGCGCGCGCGTGCGGCAGCAGCCCTTCCTCGAGCCCGACGAGGTACACGCGCGGGAACTCGAGCCCCTTCGCGGCGTGAAGCGTCATCAGCATCACGCGATCCTTCGCCGGCGCGTCGTCGTTGCTCTGCTCGTCGCTGCTCTTCAGCGCGAGCTCTTCGAGGAAGCCGGTGAGCGTCGGCTTGCGCGCGCGCCGCTGGTAGTTCTCGGCGAAGTTGAACACGTCGGTCACGCCCGCCCAGCGCGCGTCGCGCGCCAGCGGTTCGGTGTGCAGCCGCTCGACCTCCTGCC
>SCVU01000729.1 GCA_004296785.1 Planctomycetota bacterium | reverse complement strand
GCTCGTCGTGAGCCGCCAGCTTGGTCAGCGCCTCGTCGAGCGCGAGCAGATCGAGCGGGTCGCCCGCACCCAGGCCCGTCACGTCGGTCACCTCGACGCGCGCGCGGCCGCCGCCGCGCTTCTGCGCGCCGACGGCCTCCGCGTGGTTGACGAGCACGCGCCGCATCGCGGTCGCGGCGATCGCGAGGAAGTGCGAGCGGTTGTTCCAGTCGCGCTGGTGCTGGTCGACGAGGCGCAGCCAGGCCTCGTGCACGAGCGCGGTCGGCTCGAGCGTGTGGTCCGAGCGCTCGCGCGCCATCGCGCGGGCGGCCAGGCCGCGCAGCTCGTCGTACACGAGCGGCAAGAGCTGCTCGAGCGCGTCGGCGCGGCCGGCGCGGGAGGCGATCAAGAGCTCCGTGACGTCGGTGCCCATCGGTGCAGCGACGACGATACGCGAATTTCGTGTCGGGGCCGCGCCGCGGCTCCTGCGTGAGGGGTTGTGCCGCCAGTCCGGGCAATTCCGCCCGCCGCGGCCGCCAATCCGATGAGCCCCAACAAGATCAGCGCAGCTACCGCCCGTACCGTTCTTCCCGCTTTCGCTCCCCTGTTCCTGTGCGCTTCCGGGCTCGCGGCCCAGAGCCCGGCGCCGGAGCAGATCGACCTGCCGACCGTGCAGCCGAAGGTCCCGTTCGCCGTCACGACCGGCGTGCGTCCGAGCGGCTCGCCCGAGGCGCCGGGCCTCGGCACCGACCGCGGTGCGCCGGTGCTCGTGCCGCTCGTGTTCGACGATGCGCTGCCGCGCACCGGCGAGCTCGTCGTCGAGGTCGGCGCCGACGGCGACACGATCGTCTCCGACGCGCGCGACGGCGCGGCGTACCTCGGCTTCTCGCCGGGCGCGTACACGCCGCCCGAAGGCGAGATCGCGGATCCGCGGCTGCTCGAACGGCTCGCGCTGCCCTCCGGCGACGCGCGGCCGAACGCGCGCGTCTATGCGTTCGCGGTGTTCGGCAAGCGCATCACGCAGCAGCGCATCGCCGAGCTCGAGGCGCGCGGCGTCCAGTTCCTCGGCTACCACCCGCACAACGCGATGAAGGTCGCGCTCGACTCGGCCGCGCTCGAGGGCCTGCTCGCGCACGACGCGGTGCGCTGGGTCGGCCTCGCGCAGCCGTGGCAGAAGGTGCACCGCGACCTCGCGGTCCGCGCGGCGCAGGCGCTGCCGGGCGAGAAGTTCGACGTCATGATCAATCTGTTCGAGGGCGACCTCGGTCCGCAGAGCGTCGAGGAGAGCATCGGCGCGACCGTCGCCGGCCGCGCGGGCACCGAGACGCTCGTCGCGGGCGGCGTCAGCCGCTGGCAGGCGCGCGGCTGGCAGGAGGCCGCGCTGCACGCGCTCGGCATCGACGCGTGCTCGTACGTGCCGTCGATCCGCGCGTTCCGCGCGCAGGTCACGGCCGAGCAGATCGGCGCGCTCGTCCAGCGCGACTTCGTGCAGTTCGTCGAGCGCGTCGGCGAGATCACGAACGCGCACGACAACTCGACGCCGCTCGTGAACTCCGACTACGTCCGCGCGACGTACGACGGCGGCTGGAGCGGCGACGCGATCGCCGGGCAGATCGACACCGGGCTCGACTGGGGTCACAGCGCGCTCAACCACGCGTACTACCTCGGCTGGTCGGACGACGGCTCGCACCCGTTCACCGTCACCAGCACGCACGGCACGCACGTCGGCGGCACGATCCTCGGGCAGCCGACCGGCGCGTTCGACGAGTTCCGCGGCAACGCGCCCGGCCTCGGCGGCACGCTGTCGCGCGCGTTCCGCAACTTCAAGATCGAGACGGACTCCGACGGCAACTTCGTCACCGGGGGCTGCAACGCGATCGACTCGTGGTTCTCGACGATGCGCAACTCGTGGTCGGACGGCGTGACGACCGCGCCGAAGCCGCACGTGATCAACTGCTCGTGGGGCACGTGCTCGGGCATGCCGAGCGGCGACGGCGACTGCGCCGGCGTCGGACAGGCGTGGATCGGATCGGAGTGCTCGTCGCGGCAAGTCGACGAGGAGGTCTGGAACGGCAACCAGGTGTACGTGTTCGCCGCGCACAACCACGGCCCGAACGCGGGCACGGTGTCGCAAGAAGGCTCGGCGAAGAACGCGCTGACCGTCGCCAACGTCGTTCCGTACAACAGCGACTCCGCGGGTCTGCCCGGCAGCATCTGGGGCAGCTCGAGCCGCGGCCCGACCGGTGACGGCCGCTGGAAGCCGAACGTCGCCGCGCCGGGCGTCCGCATCTGGTCGTCGAAGGCGAACACCGACGCCGACTACTTCGCGGGCACCGGCACGAGCATGGCCTCGCCGCACGTGACCGGCGTCGTCGCGCAGCTCGTCGATCGCTACGCGTTCCTGCGCTACCAGCCGGCGCGCATCGCGTCGCTGCTGATGGCGACCGCGAGCACGAAGGGCGACGTCGCGCTCACCGGTCCCGGTGACGCGCACCTCGACAACTACGGCGCGGGCCGCGTCGAGGCGTACCGCGCGAACTACACCGACTCGCAGCACGGCTGGCAGAACTGGGGTTGGACGCAGCCCGACGACAGCGGCTCCGAAGGCGAGTTCGACGTGCAGCAAGGCTGCACGCGCATCGTCGTCGCGATGCACTACATCGAGCCCGCGGCCTCCGCGGGTGCTGGCCAGGCGCTCGTCAACGACTTCGACCTGTACATCGATCGCCCGCCGCTGACCGCCGGCACGAACACCGGCGACTACACGGCGCAGCAGAGCTCGGTCAACAACACCGAGATCCGCACGATCGACAATCCGCCGACCGGCACGTGGAAGTGGAAGGTCCACCCGGACAGCGCGACCGGCAGCGTCCGCGCGAGCGTGACCGTGCACTACGTGTACGGCGACACGTCGCCCGACTGCAGCCTGACGCTCGCGGCCGACGACGTGTTCGTGAAGCCCGGCGAGGACGTGCTCCTCACGACGACCGTCGGCAACACCGAGACGATGGCCTCCGCGGTGTTCGCCGAAGTGCTCAGCACCGAAGGCGGCACGCGCCGCGACGTGTCGTTCACGCTGATGGACGGCCCCGAGACGGACTTCTCGCAGAACATGGATGCGAACGGCAACAGCCTGAGCGGCGACCAGTCGCAGCCCGGCACCGAAGTCACGCTCGGCGACATCCGGCACGGCTGGGAGCGCGAGGTCGAGTGGACGTACGACTGGGCGAGTGAAGGCGTCAAGACCTTCACGGTCCGCGCGCTCAACGACCAGGGCTGGCAGTCGCAGGACTCGGTCAACGTGACGGTCGACGGCACGCTGCCGCTGAAGGTGACGAACCTGCACTCGACGAGCCACACGGTCGGTCAGTGGTCGAACGACGATCAGCTCGACTTCGGCTGGTCGCTCGCGACGGACAATCTGTCCGGCGTCGACGGCTACGGACTCTTCCTCACGACCGGGCAATCGATCCCGGGCACGACGAAGGACATCGGCAACGTCAACTCGACGAGCGGGGACGCGACGAGCTCGACGCAGGGCTGGTACTTGAACGTCCGCTCGGTCGACAAGAGCGGCAACTGGGACGACGACTTCGCGAGCGCGGGCCCGTACTACATCGACACCGTCGATCCGTCGACCGTGGCGGGCTTCGTGTCGACGAGCCACCTGACCGGCACGTGGTCGAACGATCCGTCGATCGACTTCCAGTGGGTCGCCGCGACCGACGCGCACTCGGGCGTCGATGGGTACGGGACGTTCGTGAGCAACGGCTCGCCGAACGCGCCGAGCAACGACAAGGACATCGGTGCGGTCACGTCGCACACGGAGGTCGTCGCCTCGGCGAGCTTCGCGCGCTACCTGAACCTGCGCACGGTCGACGAGGCCGGCAACTGGGACGACGAGTACGCGAGCGCCGGTCCGTTCTACGTCGACACGATCGCGCCGTCGCTCGTGCCGCACTTCATCGTGCTGTTCGGCGATCCGACGCAGACGACGACCACGAACGTGATCCTCGCGCCGAACGCGAGCGATGCGCACTCGGGTCTCGACCAGGTGCGGTTGCGCAACGACGGCGGCGTGTGGAGCGCGTGGATGCCGTACGCGGAGTCGATCGCGACGAGCCTGCTGTCGAACGGCGGCTCGAGCGCGACCGGCACGCGTGAAGTGGACGTCGAAGTGCGCGACCTCGCCGGCAACGTCGGGGCGGCGAGCGCGTCGATCTACTACTACAAGGACGCGAAGGCGTTCGGCGCGAGCTGCGACGGCTCGCTCGGGGCGCCGACGATCGGGATGAACGGGATCGCGAAGGTCGGCGGGCCGGTGCAGTTCGAGGTCGGGAACACGGCCGCGGCGGTCAAGCGCCTCGTGCTCGGGTTCTCGAAGACGAGCTACCTCGGGCTGCCGCTGCCGCTCGACCTCGGTCTGGTGGGTTCGCCGGGTTGCACGCTGAACGTGTCGGCGGACTTCACGCTGCAGTCGGGTGTGGCGAACACGTGCAACGTGGTCGTGCCGAACGATGCGTCGTTGGCCGACGTGCACGTGTACCTGCAGTGGCTGCTGCTGGGTGATCCGAGCGGCAAGCTCGTGATCGGGACGCAGGGGCTCGACGTCAACCTGAACGGGAAGTAGTCGCTCGAGTTTCGTGATGCGCCCCGCCGTGCGTTCGCGCACGGCGGGGCGCGCTCGTTTGAACGCCGATGCTCGGACGATTGACGCTTCCGCAGCACGCGCGCAAGATCGCAGCGGCGGCGGAGCATGAAGCCAGGCAAGCTAGTGACGATCGTCACCTTGGTTGCTCTCACCGCCTTGGTGGCCGTCGGCAGCGCGTTGTACTGGTACGCGTCGGCCTACGGGAAGAATCAAGCGCTGTCGAACTCGGAGTGGTTCGATGCTGTCAGGCGCGCGGAAGCAGGCTGGACGGTCGTCGCCACCGCCAGCAACGACCGCATGCGCGCCTGCGTCTTCGAGAGCGCGGGTGTCGTCGCGATCACGTACTCGTTCCACTCCGCCGCACTCAGCGAACAGAGGCACACCGTGGCGACCGGTATTTCGGACTCGGCGCACAACGACCACTTTCGGTTGCGCGCGGGCGACGGCGTTGAGTTGCCGAGTGCTGGCTCGATGCATCCGGCGAGCTGTGGGCTGTACGACAGCGTGTACTACGGCGAAGTGCCCAGTCGCGTCGGTCCGCGGTACCTCTCGATCCAAGAGCAGGATGCGAACGGTCAGGTGGTCCACGAGCTGAAGGCCGAGCTCGAGTGGGCGAGAGGTCGGTGATTCGCTCGCGACGCTCCTGAACCGCTCGGCGGCTACGGCTTCGGATGCACGCCCGACGCGATCAGCGTCAGGTTGCCCGACGCGTCCTTCGTCACCGTGCCCGCGACGGTGACCATCGTCAGGTGGTCGAGCCCGTGGAACCCGCGCACCGACGACCGTAGCAATTGACCAGCCTCGTGCCGTCTTCGTTGCGGCGTGCGGTGACGGGAATTGACGGTTCCGCCGCTCACACGGAAGATCGCTTGCATGGCGGCGCCTCAATGAATCTCAAGAGCGTTCGGATCGGTGCGTTGCTCTGCTTGATCCTCGGGTTCGCGATAGGGCTCGCCACCGCGTTCGTCGCGATGCGCCCGCGCGTCACGTTGCTGGATCGGCCGGGAGGCATCCGGCGGGTAGAGATTGCGGACGTGCCGGCAGCGGGCAGCGGCTTGTCGGTCGCGTGGTATCCGAGCGGGCAGATCTCGGCAGTCGGCACGACGCAGGGCGACGCTCGGGACGGCCACTGGATGTTCTTCCATGCCAACGGAGGACTCCACAAGGCTGGGTTCTACGCGAAGGGGAACGAGATCGGCGCGTGGCGTACGTTCGACGAAGCCGCGTGGCAGTCGGGCTCGGAGATGCTCTACCTCCCGCCGAAGGTCTTCGGCTCCAAGTAGCGGGTCGAACGCGGCTCGTGATGCTCCTCGCGGTACGTCCACATTGCGGGGCGTCTTCGTTGACGGCTTCGCAGAGCGCGCGCAAGCTCGATCCGGCGGAGAGTCATGAAGCCGGGCAAGTCAACAACGATCCTCACCTCGCTTCTCGTCACCGGCGCGGGCATCTACGTCGCGATCGTGTCACGCGAGCACTTCCTCGATCGGGTCGAGTACGCGTGCATGACGTGCGGTGTAAGCAAGACGAGCACGCACTACGTGGGAGTCAAAGTGCACGCTCGCGAGGAACTGCCGGCCTACGCCGCGTGGGTGCGCTCGTCACTACCGCAGCACAACACGCATCAGTGGGTTTTCCGGCACGGCTACTCCCGCGGTTGGCAGGTGATCACGAACGCCTGCGGTAGCAGGGAGTCGTCGTCGCTACTGCCTGAGCTGCACGCGAAGTTCGGGGACGTTCCGCCCCTGCGAGAGCTACTCATCGACCGCGCAACGCGCGCCGAGCGAGGCGAGCTCGACGACACCGCGATGTGGGAACAGACTCGGGCCGTCGAGACCACACTGGCCTCCGCGAGCAGCCCGACTCGGTAGCGAGAGCCTCGCTACGGCTTCGGATGCACGCCCGACGCGACGAGCGTCAGATTGCCCGCCGCGTCCTTCGTGATCGTGCCGGCGACCGTGACCATCGTCAGGTGGTCGAGCCCGTGGAACCCGCGCACCGACGACGGCAGCAGCTGATCGCCCTCGCGCAGCTCGACCGTGATCGTCGCCGCCGTCCGACTCGCCGGATCCTCGCAGCAGTAGTCCCACGGCGTCGCGCAGTGATCGCTCCCGCCCATGTCGGCGCACGACTTCAGACTCGCGTCGATCATCCGGAACGCCGAGCGATTGTCGACGAAGTCCATCGCGCGGCCGGTGACCGCGATCGGCGTCGCCGGCGGCTCACTCGCACGCAACGCGAGCGGCGTCACCGCGCCCGCAGGCGCGCTGGCGAGGAAGAACTTCTCGGGCACCGACGACTTCGGCGGCGCCGAGGTTTCGGTACCGCCGCAGGCGGCGAGCAGCGGAACGACGAGGAGCAAGCGTTGGATCTGCATGTCAGTTCTCTTCCTCAGTTCTCTTTGAGTGCGGCGGCCACGGGCAAGGTGAGCACGCGCGCCGCCGCGGGCGCCGCTCCCAGGATTCCGATCGCGATCACGCCGCCGAAGGCGACGAGGATACCGACGGCGTCGACGCGCAGCTCGAATGCGCTCATCGCGATGCGCACCGCGCTGCCGGCGAGGAACGCCTTGGCGAGCACGAGGCCGAGCAGGCCGCCGGCCGCGGCGAGCACGATCGCTTCGATCGCGAGCGACGTGCACAGCGCTGTGGCTCCGTAGCCGAGCGCGCGCAGCGTCGCGAGCTCGCGCACGCGGTCCTGCACCGCCGCGTTCAGCGTGTTCGCGCCGGAGAACAGCGCCGCGGCCCCGATCATCACGGCCATCGCCCAGGCGAGCCACTGCATCGGGCGTAGGTAGTCGACGAGCTCGCGGTAGTAGACGTTCGAAGGGATCGCAAGCAGCTCGAGGTCGACGCGGCGCTTGGCGAACAGGTCGAGGTCCGCGAACGCGGCCGGTGACTCCATGCGGACGAAGACGACCGAGCTGTCGTCGCGCTTGACGAGGCCGCGCAGTTCGGAGAGCGGCGCCCAGATCTCGGCCTCGGTGGTCGAGCCCGGCGCGGTGAAGCGCCCGGCGATCGTGAAGGTGCCGCCCTCGAAGCGCAGCTGCTTGCCGATCGCGAGTGTGTCTTCGGGCACGCCGAGCTGCTTCGCGACGAGCGCGCCGACCAACACTTCGCCGCTGTGCGCGTGCCGGCCCTCGGTGAGGGTGACGTTCGAGTGCACGAGGAACGCGCGCTCGGTCACGCCGCGCACGAAGGCCTGGTGGACGCGCTCGTCGCCCACGGCGCCGTTCAATGCGGCGCGCGCTTCGGCGCCGAGCCGCAGGTTCGTCGCCATGTGGATCTCGCTCGAGATCGCGGGCTCGCCGCCGATCGTGCGGATGCCGGTGACGGAGGCCGAGACGATCTCGGGCAGGCCCGCGGAGACGGTCGAGCGGATCACGTCGCGCTCGGAGACGCTCGAGAGCAGGATCGCCGTGTCGTCGCGCGCGGCGCCCGAGAACGTGCCGTCGAGCCCGCGCACGAACGCGGTCGTCGCGACGAAGAGCGCGGCGACGAGCG
>SCVU01000728.1 GCA_004296785.1 Planctomycetota bacterium | reverse complement strand
GGAGCCGGCGGCTTCGCGCGCAGCTTGCGCGGCAGCAGCACGAGCGGGCGGTCCTCGCCCTTGGGCGCGAATCCGCGCAGGCCGTCGATGCGGAACTTCGAACCGACCAGCCGGTGCTCGGCCAGCGCGTCCTCGTACAACTGGCGCTGCAGCGGATCGACGACGTCCTCGAGACCCTGCCCGGGCAGGCGGAACGAGCTCTCCTCGGTGACGCCGTCGGGCCAGCGCTCGCGCCAGCACCACATCGGTCCGTCGACCGAGTCGAGCGCGACCGGCCGCAGCTCGCGCGAGCGCTGGATCCAGCCCGACACCGCGCGGTTCCACAAGTGCGATTGCCACGCGTAGAGGTGGATCAGCCGCAGGCGCAGCGGCACGCGCTGCAGCGCCGCGGTGAAATCGCCGGGCGCCTCGACCAGCGACTCGAACACGCCCTGGTGCTCGCCGGTGCGCCGCGCGATGCGCACGCACGCCGACCAGTCGCCCCACGCGTTCTCGAACGCGCGCTTCTTGTCGGCCACGCGCGCGTCGTCGTGCGGCGACGGCGCGCAGACCAGCGTGCCGACCGCGTGTTCGAAGCGGCCGCGCATCACCTCGAGCGCGACCCAGCCCTGGTCGTGGCGCAGGTTGCCGAAGCGCTGGTCGTCGAAGTAGTTCGGCAGGCCGGTCGCGCGCAGCGGCGGGATCGCGGCGCGCGCGGTCGCGATCTCGCGCGGCGAGAGATCGCGCACGGTGATCTCGAACGCGTTGCCGAAGCTGTGGCGGCTCGAGTACGGCTCGGCGGCGCGGCCGACGGGCTCGATCGACAGGAAGTCGTCGTCGTAGCGGACCGCGCGGCCGCCTTCGACGCTCATGAACTGCACGGTCACGGCCTGCTTGTCCTTGAGGCCGGCGAGCTGCACAGCGCGCGGCGGCACCTCGGCCTCGCGCGCGAGCACGCGCGCCGCCTCGTCGCTCGTCAGCTTGCGCTTGCGCACGAGGTAGAGCTGGTGCGCGCCGCCGTGCGCGAGGTAGCGCTCGTCGAGCAACTCGGTGACGCGGAAGTCCGCCGCCTTGCACTTCAGCTTCATGCGCCGACTCCTCTGTTGGCGCCCTCGCCCCCGACCTTGCCGTCACGCCCTTCGCGCGGTGCGCGGTGCCGCGCAAGCTGCTTCAGCGCGCGCTCCAGATCCGCCGGCACAGGCGCTTCGAACGCGCGGCGCGCGCCGAACAGCTCGAGCGACAGGCGCGCCGCGTGCAGCGTGTGCCGCTCGATCAGCGGCCGCTCGGTCTGACCGCGCTTCTTGCGGTAGCCCGGCTTGAACTCCGACAGCGCGAACGCGCGCCGCCGGCCGTACAGCGGATCGACGACCAGCGGGAATCCGCGCTCGGCGAGGTGCACGCGGATCTGGTGCGTGCGCCCGGTCTGCGGGCGGCACTCGACGAGCGTGTAGCCGCGGAAGCGCTGCGCGACGCGCACGAGCGTTTCCGCGTGCTTGCCCTCGAGCGCGTCGACGACCATGCGGCCGCTGCGGCGCGCGTCCGGCGCGAGCGCGAACTCGATGCGATCCTCTTCGCCGTCGCGCAGCGGGTACTCGCCCTCGACGAGCGCGAGGTAGACCTTCTCGACCGCGCCGGATTCGAATGCCGCGCGCACCGCGCGCTCGCACTCGAGCGTCTTCGCGACCAGCGCGACGCCGGTCGTGTCCTTGTCGAGCCGGTGCAGCAGGCGCGGGCGCCAGTCCAGCGGCAGCTCGGTGCCCGCGGCCTGCGCGCGTGCGCGCGCGAGGTCGAGCACCGCGGAGGCCAGCGAGGCCTTGTCCTTGTCCCAGCGCTCGGGCTCGCAGGCCAGTCCCGCCGGCTTGTCGATCACGAGCAGGTGCTCGTCCTCGTGCAGGATCGGCAGCTCGGGACCGCGCTCCGGCGCGTTGATCTCCGGCCACTCCTCGGGATCTTGCTCGAGCAGCACGACCTGCGAGATCTTGAGGCGCGCGCTCGGATGCGCGGCCTGTCCGTCGATCGTGATCTTGCCGGCGCGGATCTGCGCGCGCAGGAAACCCTTCGAGCGCTCGGGGAATACGAGGCACAGGAACTCGTCGAGCTCGAGTCCGACCCGCTCGACGGGAACGACGATCGCTTCGCCCACGGCCACGCTCCGCCTCGCGCTACGCGCGCCCCGTGGCGGCGGCACGCGATGCCTGGTGGGCCTGCCGGCGCTCGATCGCGGCCTGGCGCAGCACGCCGAGGTACGGCAGGTTGCGGTACGCGCCCGCGAAGTCGAGGCCGTAGCCGACGACGAACTTGTCCTCGATCTCGAAGCAGCTGTGGTCCGCCTGCAGCGGCACCGCGCGGCGCGCGGGCTTGTCGAGGAACACGCACGTGCGCACGCTCGCGGCGCCGCGCGCGACGAGCTCGTTCTTGAGCGCGAGCATCGTTCGACCGGTGTCGAGGATGTCGTCGACGAGCAACAGCTCGCGTCCGGCGATCTCGCCGTCGGCCGGGAAGTAGTTCACGTCGAGGCGACCCGAGGTCGTGCCGTCGCGGTACGAGGACGCCGCGACGAACGCGAGCTCGAGGCGCAGCGGCACGCGGCGGATCAGGTCCGACGCGAACACGCACGAACCCTTGAGCACCGACATCACGGTGAATTCGCGGCCCGCGTAGGCGCGCGTGACCTCGGCTGCGACGCGCTCGATCCCCTGCAGGATCTGCGCTTCGGACAGCAGGATCGTCTCGATGTCTTCGTGCACGGGATGAGAAAAGGGCGGGGATTCTAGCACGCGGCGGCGCCGCCGCGCTGCGCGCTTGCGGGGCGTCCTGCGGCTGCTACGCTTGGCGCCTGAGTCTCGCGAATGCCTTCGCGAGCGCCGCCGCGCGACCGCACCGGCCCGCGCGCATCCGCGTCGCGCATTTCGCGCCGTATTTCACGCGGAGTGCGGATCGAATCTCATGTCGACCGAAAGCCAAGACTCCGCATCCAAACGCTCGTATCGCCGTCGCTCCGACGACGAACGCCTGGCCGAGCTGCAGCACAAGCTCGAACAGGCGCAGCAACGGCTGAAACACCGCGAAGAGCGCAAGGAGCTCGCGAAGCACGTCCCGAATCCCGCGACGCTGAAGCTCCCGGTGATCATCAAGAAGCTGCGCGAGTTCGCCGCCTACGCGCACATCAACGGGCGACTCGACTACTACAACTCGACGATCGCCTTCGTCGCGATGATGGATCGGCTGTACCACGAGGACATGCACGACCCGAACGGAGAGGAAGCGACGGCCGAGGAAGGCTTCGACGCCTGAGCGCGCGCGGCGCGCGCATTCACTAGCGCGCGCGGCGCGCGCACTCACTCGCGCCGCCACCAGCCGACCGCGCCGTCGTCGGACGGCCGATCCAGCTCCTGCCGCTTCCAGCGCGGCATCGCGTCGAGCACGTCGGTCACGAGCTTCGGGTCGAGGAGTTCGTCGAGCGGCACGAGCACGTGCTCGACGTCGAGCTGCGCCAACTCGCCGGCCAGCGCGGCCGGATCGGGCGCCGCCTCGCCGAGCGCGAACGCGAACAGGCCCGGCGCCTCGCTGCGCCACGCCTCGATCGCGTCGGGGTTCGTGCGCGCGACGTACGACCACGTGACCGGCTTCTCGTGCACGGTCTGCCAGCTCATCGCCTCGTAGGAGCCCGGCCGGAACGGGATCACGCACACCGCGCCGCGCGAGTCGAGCGCGGCGATCGCCTCGACTGCCGCCGGCACGCGCCACGGCGCGACGCCGACCGGCACGTGCCACCACTCGAACGCGCATAGCGCGCTGACCGCGGCGAGCGACCACGCACCCGCGCGCCGCGCCGCGAGCTCGGCCGCGCCCAGCGCGGCGGCGACGCACAGCGCCAGATGCGCGCACGCGAACCCGCGCGACGGCACGCGCAGCGCATCGAGCAGCGGCAGCTTGCGGTACAGCGAGGACAACCAGCCCTCGGGATCCGGCCCCGGATCCCAGCACAGCACGAACAGCGCGAGCGCGATCCACGCGAGGCGCCGCGCGTCGCGCCGCTTCGTCCACGCGAACGCGGCGAGCGCGACGAGCGCGCCGCCGACGTACAGGCTGCTCGTCTCCGGCCGCGCGCCGCTCCACGCCGCGCCGTCGATCGGTGCGCCCGCGCCGAGTCCGTGCACGAGCGGGTGCAACCCCGGCGGCAGCGCGAAGTCGACGAGGCGCGCGTGGTAGAGCTGGCCGCGGCCGAGCAGGTCGGGGCCGGTCGCGCGCGCGAGCGCCGCGAGCTCGTTCGCGAGCGCGCGCAGGTACGGCGCGCACACGAGCAGACACGCACAGGGCGCGAGCCACGCGCCGACCCAGCGACCGCCGCTCGCCGCGCCCGTAGCGTTGGCGGCGCTCGCGGCGCCCGCAGCGCCCGCGCGCGGCGCGAGCCCGAACGCGGCGACGAGCGCGCCGAGCAACAGCAGCCACGCGCCGCCGATCGGATCGGTCAGCACGCCCAGGCCCGCCGCGGCGCCGGCGACGAGCGCCCACAGCCGCGCGCGCGCCGGCTCCTCGCTCGCGCGCCACTGGACGAGCGCGAGCCACACGAGCGGCGGCCACGGGTGCGCCGCGTACGAAAGGTGCTCGAGCGACTTCTGCGCGAAGTACGGGCTGCACGCCCAGCCGAACGCGAGCAGCGCGCTCGGCGCGCGGCCGAGCGCGAGCGCGCGGCCGAGCGCGTACGCGACCGCGAGCGAAGCCGCCAGCAGCGCGATCAGCGTCGCGTTGAACGCGGCGGGCAGGCCGAACCATGCGCGGAGCGGCCACGCGACGACGCCGTCGGCGAACGCGTGCGTGTGCAGCGCCAGCGAATGGCCGCGCGGATGGAAGATCAGCGGGCAGTTGAACGGATCGCGGCCGCTCGACAGCGCCTCGCCGGTCCACCACAGGTTCCACACGTACTGGTGCGTGTCCGAGCCGCGCGAAGACGGCGTGAAGCGCGCGTCGAACGGCAGGCTCGTCGACAGCTCGCGCGCGAGCGGCCAGGTCCAAGCGATCGCGACCAGCAGCGCCGCGGCGACGACGCAGACGAGCTCGCGGACGCGCGAACCTCCGTCGGCGCTCGGATCCCGCATCGAGCCATGTTGGGAACGCGCGCGGCGTTTTCCAAGATGGGGCCGCACGCGAGCCACCGATGAGCCCCCACCCCGACATCCGCGTCGAACACAGCGCGCGCGTCTACACCGGGCGCTTCTTCCATCTGCTGAAGGACGCGCTGCGCCTGCCGTCCGGCCGCAAACAGGAGCTCGAGGTGCTCGTGCACCCGGGCGCGGTGTGCATCGCGCCGCTGCTCGACAACGGCGAGCTGCTGCTCGTGCGCCAGTACCGGCACGCGATCGGCGACTGGCTGCTCGAGCTGCCCGCCGGCCGGCTCGAGCAAGGCGGCGCCGAGGATCGGCTCGCGGCCGCGCGGCGCGAGCTCGAGGAGGAGACGGGCCACGTCGCCGCGCAGTGGGAATCGCTCGGCGAGATCTGCCCGGCGCCGGGCTTCTGCTCGGAGCGGATCGAGCTGTTCCTCGCGCGCGAAGTGCGACCCGTCGTCGGCGCGCCGCGGCCGGCGGACGAGGACGAGGAGTTCGAGCTCGTGCGCGCGCGGCCGCGCGAGCTGCTGCACCGGACGAGCGACGCGAAGACGCTCGTCGCGGCGGCGTGGTTGATCGAGCGCGGCGCGCGCACGGCGCGCGAGCTCAGCGCGCCGCGCACACGTCGACCAGCGCGTCGAAGCCGCCCTGGCCGATGCGCCACTCGCCGCCGCTCGTCACGCACAGCAACGCACCGTCGGTCGCGACGAGCGCGCCGCCGTCCTCGCGCGCGACGACCGCGCGCAGGCTGCGCACCGGGCTGACAAGATCGAGCTCGACGCGGCCTCCCGCGCCGACGCGCAGCAGCCGCTGACCGAGCTCGTCGAACACCCACGCGCTGGTCCCGGGGCCGCAACCGAGGCGCGGTCGCGCGAGATCCAGCGCCAGCGCCCAGCTGCGCGCGAGCCCGCGCTCGCGCCGCTCGAGCGCCGCGCCGGCGATCGCGCACCACGCGCCGTCGACCGCGGCGACGTCCGTGCACGGCGCGTCGAGCCGCGCTTCGGCGACGAGGAAGCCGTCGTGCGAGAGCAGCACGAGCCGCCCTCCCGACGAGTCCAGCGCGCCGCCGATCGCGACGTGCTCGGCGCTCGCCGCGACGCACGTCCCCTCCGGCAGCTCGGCGATCGAGAGCGGCGGGCCGTGGCGCGCGAAGCGCAGCAGCCGCGCGCGTCCGTCGGCCGCGCCCGCGAGCAGGAACGCGTCGCCGCCGGGCGCCGCGGCGAGATCGAGCGGCTCGCCGATCGCGTGGCGCTCGGTGCGCCGCGCCGCCGCGTCGATCCGCCACAGCTCGTGCGGACCGCGCGCGCTGCCCGCGACCGCGCACGCGAGCCACGCTCCGCCGTCGCCCGCCGCCGCGACGCGCACCGGGTGCGGCGCGCGCACGCGCGCGCACGGCCGCAGCCCCGCGTCGAGCCCCTCGAGCGCGCCCCCTCCGAACGCGCCGACGTCGCGGTCGGCCGCCCACCACGTCGGCGCCTCGAGCGCGAGCCATCCGCGCAGCCACGGCGGGTGCGCGAGCCACGCCAGCGCGACGCCGACCGCGCCCGCCGCGACCAGCGCGCACCCGATGCGTCGACCGTCCTTGGCACGCGGCTCCACGCCCGCACCAGATGCAGCGGCGCGCGAACGGTGGCGGGTCGGCCGGAAAAAATCCGCCGCGGCGGCGTCGCCGCCGGTTACGCGCCGCGCTCGTAGTCGCGCGCGCCCTCGAGCTCGAGCAGCACGCGCTTCTGCGCGAGGCCGAGGCCGAAGCCGCCGATCGACGCGCTCGCGACGACGCGGTGGCACGGCACGACGATCGGCACCGGGTTCGCGCCGTTGGCCGCGCCGACCGCGCGCGACGCACCGGGCGAGCCGATGCGCGCGGCGAGCGTGCCGTAGCTGATCACCTCGCCGTACGGGATCGCGCACAGCCCCTGCCAGACGCGGCGCTGGAACGGCGTGCCGACGAGGTCGAGCGGCTGTTCGAACGCGCGGCGCTTGCCGGCCGCGTACTCGCGCAGCTCGCGCAAGAGATCGCGCAGCGCGCGCTCGTCGTGCACGAGCGCGGCGCGTTCGAAGCGGCGCGCGGCCCAGCGCTCGAGCTCGTGGCGCGGATCCGCGCGCAGCCGCGCGACGAGGTCGAGGCGGCACACGCCGCGCTCGCTCAGCACCGCGACGCCGCGGAACGCGGCCGTCTCGACGGCGGCGTAGCGCAGCAGAGCGTCGGTGCGCGCAACCACGGCGGCCCTCAGCCCTGCGGCGGCTCGTCCCAGCGGCGCTTGTTGCCCGCCGGCTCGAAGTGCCGGCCCTGCGCCGAGCGCTTGCGCGCGCCGCGGAAGCTCTGCCAGACCAGGAAGCCCAGCGCCGCGGGCACCGCGAACACCATCGCGATCATGAACAGCACGCTGGTGTTGATGCCGCGCGCGAGATCGTTGCTGTTGGCGGCGACCGCCGCCTTGCAGCTCTCTCATGTGTGGCCGGCCGGCGCCAGCAACACGAGGAAGCCGGCGACGAGCAGGACCTGGATCAGGACGGCGCGGGAACGCATCGCGGCGCTCATTGTAGCGGGGCCGCCGCGGGCGCCGCCGGGTTCCAGTGGTACAGCACGAAGTAGATCACGACGCCGGTGACCGACACGTACAGCCACACCGGGAACGTGATCTTCGCCCAGCGCTTGTGGCGCTCCCAGTCCTCGCGGTGCGCGAGCCAGAACGTGCGCAGCACGAGCGGCACGTTGACGACGGCGAGCACGGTGTGCGTCAGCAGCAGCACGAGGTACGCGCTCTTCTTCCAGCCCGTCTCGCGATACGGCATCGTCGTCTGGATCGCGAAGTGGTAGTAGAGGTAGCAGGCGAGGAAGGCCGCGCTCGCGCACGCGGCGGCGAACATCAGGCGCGCGTGCAGCTCGCGCCGGCCCGACTTGATCGCGACGAGGCCGCAGACGAGCAGCAGGCTCGCGGTCGTGTTGAGCAGCGCGTTGATCGACGGGAGCGTCACGGCTGCTCGCGCTCGAGCTGCAGCATCCGCTCGCGGAGGTCGCGCCAGCCGACGTCGTCGAGCGCCTCGAAGTAGCCGCGCACGCGGCCCTGCTTGTCGACCGCGACGATGCGGCTCGAATGCGTCGGTTCGAAGGCCTCGGGCACGTCGGGACGGCGGCCGTCGACGGCGAGCTTGAGGCTGTCGCGAATGAACGCGTGGGATCCTTCGCCCGTGAGGAACGTCCAGCGCGAGGTGTCCGCGCCGCACGCCTGCGCGTAGCTCGCCAGAACCGCGGGCGTGTCGGTGGCCGGATCGACGGACAGCGACACGAGTCGGATCGAGGAATCGCTCGGGAGCGCCTGCTGAAGCCGGTGCATCGCCGCGGTGATCGAGGAACACGGGCCCGAGCAGCTCGTGAAGACCATCGCGAGCGCGAACGGGTGGCCGTTCCAGTCCTTGAGCGAGCGCTGCGCGCCCGTCTGATCGACGAACGAGAAATCCGAGAGCGTCCGGATCACGGGCGCGTCGCCCGCGACGGAACCCGAGGACGCACCCGCGTCGCCGCCGCACGTCGCGAGCCCAGCGAGCAGTGCGACGGCGAGCGCGCTAGTGCTGAGGAGCAGGCGCGGCCGCATCGTGCGGTGCATTGTGCGGCGCGATGCCCTTGCGCAGCGCGACCTCGGGCAGCTCGACGATCTCACCGGCCTTCGTGTCGTAGCTCGAGCCGATGTTGTGGTTGAGCTTGTGATTGCACGCGATGTCCGGCGACAGCACGGTCAGGATCACGACGATCAGGAACGGCGTCGGGAGGATCAGTCCTTTGACGATCCAGCCCTCGAAGCGGAAGTGCATGAAGTACTGCAGGATCAGCACGCCCTTGAAGGCGGCGAAGGTCAGCAGCCCGCCCCACAGGAGCGGCTTCCCGACGTGCATCTTGTGACCGAGGACGCCCCAGGCGACTTCGACGGCCGTGAAGATGAACAGCCACAGGAAGATCTTGTTCGCGTTGAAGCTCTTGTGCTCGTCGTGACCGGACATGGTGGATCTCCGCTTGGCTCAGAACAGGTAGACGATCGTGAACAAGAGGACCCAGACGAGGTCGACGAAGTGCCAGTACAGGCCGGCGAGCTCGAGACCCATGTAGTTCTGCGCGGTGTACCTGCCGCGTGCGGCGCCGAACCACGCGCAGATCAGCCAGATCACGCCGACGACGACGTGCAAGCCGTGGAAGCCGGTCATCGCGTAGAAGGTCGACCAGAAGATGTCGACGTTCGGCCAGTTGCCGTGCTTGTACAGCTCGATGTACTCGTAGACCTGGATCCCGACGAACAGCGCGCCGCCGAGGATCGTCGCGCCGAGCCACTTCAGGATGCCGGCGCGGTCGCCCTTCTGCGCGGCCTGCAGCGCGCGCACCATCAGCCACGAGCTGATGATCAGCACGAACGTGTTGAACGCGGTGATGTCGACCGCGAGGCGCTCCTCCGGGTTCGGCCAGGCGGCCGAGCCCGTGCGCAGGATGATGTACGTGCCGATCAGGCCCGTGAAGAACATCACTTCCGTCGCGAGGAACAGCCAGATCGCGAACTTGCCGCGCTCGACCGGCGGACCCGAGTCGTAGTCGAAGATCGGATGGTGCTCGGCGGGCGCGTCGACCGCGGGATCGTACGCAGCGGCATCGGCCTTGTGGCCGTGGTGCCCGTGGGCGCCGGCGTGAGGAGCGAGTGTGGCTTGGCTCATGGTTGTTTCGGGAGAGAGCTCGCGGGGGTCAGTTCGCGGCGAGCACGCTGGACGCGCGCACGAGCGGATCGAGCAGCAGGAACGAGTAGACGAGCGGCAGGTAGATGAGCGAGACGCGCAGCAGCACGCGCGCGCGCGCATCGTCCTCGCGCCGCGCGAAGTGGATCGAGCTCGCGACGTAGGCGAGGCCGAGGACAGCGGCGGCGGCGCCGTACAGCACGCCCGCGCGGCCTTGCAGCGCCGGCACGAGCGAGACGACGAGGCACGCGAGGCTGTAGCCGATCGCCTGCAGACCCGCGACGCCGCGCACGCCGAGCGCGGGCAGCATGCGGATGCCGGCGCGCCGGTAGTCGTCGCGGTACAGCCAGCCGATCGCCATGAAGTGCGGGAACTGCCACGCGAACAGGATCGCGAACAGGCTCCACGCGAGCGGCGAGGGCGCGCGCGCGAGCGCGAGCGCGCCGAGCAGCGGCGGCATCGCGCCGGGCAGCGCGCCGACGACGGTGTTCAGGCTCGAGAGCCGCTTGAGCGGCGTGTAGACGAGCACGTAGCTCGCGAACGTCGCCAGCGCGAGCAGCGCGGCGAGCAGCTCGAAGCGCAGCGCGAGCCCGGCGATCGCCGCCGTCTCGAGCGCGGTGGCGAACAGCAGCGCGTCGCGCACGCCGATGCGGCCGGTCGGCAGCGGTCGATCCGCAGTGCGGCGCATCGCTCCGTCCGACTGCTTCTCGAGGATCTGGTTGAAAACGCTCGCGCCGGCCGCCGACAGCGCGATCCACGCGCCGGCCTCGGCGGAACGCGCCAGCGAGACCACCTCGCCCGACACGAGGCCGCCGGTCAGCGCGGAGAAGAACACGAAGCCGCCGATGCGCGGCCGCGTCATGCTCGACCAGTCGCGCACGCGCGCGAGCACGGTCGGACGCGCGAGGGCGGTCGGATGAACGAGCGCGGCCGGCGTGGAGGCTTCGACCGGATTCACGACGCACCTCCGACGGGGACGCAGTGGGCGGCCGCCGCACGCTCGCGCGGACGCGTCAGCACCCAGGCCGACGCCGCTTGCAGCAGCAGCAGCGCACCGACGAGCACGTGCAGCACGCTCGTCCCCCACTCGGCCGGCGTCATGCCGCGCGGATCGCGCAGCAGCCACGCGCCGAAGCCGAGCGCGAGCTGGACGAGCAGCAGCACGCGCAGCCGGCGCGCGAGCACGAGCGCGCGCGCGTCGCCGCTCGACTGCAGGCGCCCGGCGAGCACGATCACCGCGGCGAACGCGGCCAGCGCGCCGACGAGGTGCAGCGACAGGCGCAGCTCGACGTCGGCGAGCTGCTGCGTGCGCAGCCCGTGGCGGTACCACGCGCCGAGCGCGATCTGACCGAGCAACAGCAGCGCGCACCACAGCGCCGCGCGCCGCAGCGGCGGGCCCTCGGGGTACTCGACGTCGCCGAGCGCGCGCCAGCCCGGGCGCAGCTGCCACGCGACGACGCCGAGCAGCGCGAACACGAGCTGCGCGCACACGCCGTGCAGGAACGCGAGCTGCGGCGAGTTCTCGAGCACGCGCAGCCCGCCGAGCGCGCCTTGCGCGCACACGGCGACCAGCGCGAGAGCCGCGAGCAGCGTCGCACGCGCGCCGGCGCGCGTGATCGCGCACGCGGCGAGCGCCGCGATCGCCGACAGGCCGACGAGCACGCCGAACAGCCGATGCGTGTGCTCGACGAAGGTCGGCAGGTTGCGGAACCACTTCTCGATCGGGAACGCGACGAGGAAGTGGCCCTCGGGGAAGATCCAGCCCTCGACCGCCATGCCGGCGCGCAGCGTCGTCACGCTGCCGCCGAACACGAACAGCGGCACCGCGAGCAACGCGGTCGTGCTCGCGAGTCGGTGCGGCCAGGGCGAGGCCGCGGTCGAGGGAGAGGGAGACATCCGAACCGAGCGCGAGCTAGTGGTGGGCGTGCGCGGGTGCGGGCTTGCCGGCGCCGTCGCCGAGCTTGCGCGTCTGCGGCAGGTAGTCTTCCGCGACCTCGGGCGAGCCGAACTCGTACGGACCGCGGTAGACCGCGAGCTCGCGGTCGAAGTTGCCGTGGCCCGGCGGCGACGGCGCGTCCCACTCGAGCGTGTTCGCCTTCCACGGGTTGCGCCCGACGCGCTTGCCCCAGAACATCGAGTGGAAGAAGTTGATCACGAAGAAGATCTGCCACGCGAACAGGAGGAACGCGCAGATCGTGATCAGCTCGTTGCACTCCTGCAGGTGCGCGTACGTCGTGTACGTGTACGGGTCGGCGGTGCGCCGCATCAGTCCGGCCAGGCCGAGCTGGTGCATCATGTAGAAGACGCCGTTCGTGAACACGAACGAGCCGATGAAGTGCAGCTTGCCGAGCGTCTCGTTCATCTGGCGCCCGAACATCTTCGGGAACCAGTGGTAGATGCCGGCCCAGATCGCGAACACCGAACCCGCGAACACCACGTAGTGGAAGTGCGCGACGACGATGTACGTGTCGTGGATGTAGATGTCGACCGGCGTGGCCGCCATCCAGATGCCCGAGAGGCCGCCGATGATGAACATCGAGACGAAGGCGAGCGCGTTCAGCATCGCGCTGGTCAGGTGGATGCGGCTGCCCCACAGCGTGCCGATCCAGTTGAACACCTTCACCGCGGACGGCAGCGCGATCATGATCGTCGCGACCATGAAGCTCATGCCCAGCGCCGGGTTCATGCCCGACGTGAACATGTGGTGGCCCCACACGATGAACCCGAGACCCGCGATCGCGCAGATCGAGTACACCATCGGCTTGTAGCCGAACACGGGCTTGCGCGCGTGCACGGACAGGATGTCCGACGCGAAGCCCATCGCGGGCAGCACCATGATGTAGACGGCCGGGTGGCTGTAGAACCAGAACAGGTGCTGCCACAACAGCGGGTGACCGCCCGAGGCCGCGTCGATCGCGGCGGTGCCCGCGGACTGGAACGCCTCGGGGCGCACGCTGTTGACGAGCAGGTTCGACGGCGTGAAGAAGCCGGTGTGCAGCGTGCGGTCGAGCAGCTGCAGGATCGACGCGGCGGTTAGCACCGGCAGCGCGAACAGCTGCAGCAGCGCCGAGATGAACAGGCCCCAGATCGACAGCGGCAGCCGCATCATCGTCAGGCCCGGCGCGCGCATCTTGACGATCGTCGTCACGTAGTTGACGGCGCCCATCATCGACGACACGCCGACCCACGTGAGCGCCATCAGCCAGCAGGTCTGGCCGTTCAGCGAGCCGGGCGCCGCCGAGAGGATCGTCGACAGCGGCGGATACGCGGTCCATCCGGCGGCGGCCGCGCCGCCCTCGACGAAGAACCCGAGGATCGCGAAGAAGATCGCCGGGATCATCGCCCAGTACCCGAACATGTTGAGCTTCGGGAACGCCATGTCCGGCGCGCCGACCATCAGCGGGATCAGGAAGTTCCCGAACGCGCCGGTGAGCAGCGGGATGATCACGAAGAAGATCATGATCGTCCCGTGCATCGTGAAGAGCATCGTGTAGAACTCGGGGCTGATCACCCCGCCGGTCTCCGGGAACAAGAGACCCATGCCCGGGATCGGCTTCCACGGCCACGCCACCTGGTGGCGGATCGCCATCGCGAACAGTCCGCCGAGCACGAGGAAGAACAACCCCGTGAGCATGAACTGGATCGCGATGACCTTGTGGTCGACCGAGAAGATGTACTTGCGGATGAAGCCGAGCTCGTGGTGGTCGTGCGAGACGTGCACGGTGCCCGCGGGCGCGATGCCGAGCGGACCTTCATGAGCCGGGTGCGCATCCGGGTGGTGCGCGGGCGCGTGCTTGGGCGCCGTCGCCGGAGCGGCGCTCGAGTCGGCGGGGCTCATTGACCCTCCTCCATGTTCGAAAGATCTGCCTTTCCGTTGCTCTTCAGCTCGGCGCGCTTCTGTGCGAGCCACGCGTCGTAATCAGCCTTGCTCTTCACGATCAGCTTTCCGGCCATCTTGTAGTGGCCCCAGCCACACAGCTCGGCGCAGATCAGGTCGTACTCCCCGACCTTCGTCGCCTTGAACCACATCGGGATCGTCATGCCCGGCACCGCGTCCTGCTTGAGGCGCAGGTTTGGCAGGAAGAACGAGTGCAGCACGTCGCGCGACTTCAGGTGGAACATGATGTCGGTGTCGACCGGCACCACGAAGTCGAACGGGCTCTCGACGACGTCGACGGAGTCGAAGCTGCCGTTCTCGTCGGGGTAGCGCATCAGCCACGCGAACTGGTACGCGATCACGTGCGCGATCGGCTTCTGGGCCGAGTACGGCCCGCCGGTCGGCCAGTGGTTCTCGAACTTGATCCGCTTGAACGTGCCGATCTGCGCGAACGCGATCACGAGCAGCGCGACCGCGGGAATCGCGGTCCAGATCATCTCGAGCTTGTGCGAGCCGTGCGTGAACAGCGACTTGCCCGGCACCTTCTCGTGGTAGCGGAACACGCACCACACCAGTGCGACTTCCGTCAGCACGAAGGTGAACGTGACCATCCACATGATCATGTAGAAGAGCTGGTCCATCCCCTTGCCGTGCGTGGAGACGTCCTCGGGGAACCACAGCCCCCACTCCGGCGCCTTCACGAAGGTCCACACGCCGAGCACCGGCACGAGACCGATCAAGAGGACGAGCCACAGCCGCGTGTACTTCACGAACGTGACGAGCACGAGCAGCGCGGCGACGAGCACCGCGAGCGCCGTCCACCAGCCGTTCGAAGGATTCAAGAGACTCATTGCTTGCTGTTCCGCTTCGAGTTCGTGGGCCGGGTTAGAGGCGCTTGCCCTGCGCCAACGAGCGCACGTAGTGGACGATCGCCCACAGGTCCTCGTCGGTGACCTTGCGGTTGCCCTGCGGGTCCTTGATCGTCGAGTGCGCCGGCATGTAGCTGCCGTTGATGCCCGCGTAGAGGCGGCGGTACAGGTCGATCGGGCGATCGCCGCCGCGGTAGATGCCGCCGGTCAGATCGCGCGGCGAGAGCTGGTTGCCCCAGTCGTCCTTCTTGAGCACGGGCTTGCCGGTCTCCGGGTCGACTTCCATCGCGGACGCGCCGTCGCCGCGTCCCTTGACGCCGTGGCACGACACGCAGTTCGCGCCGGTCGCGTCGTTGAACAGCACGCGGCCGCGCTCGATCACCTCGGGCGTCGACGCGGGAACCTCGCCGTCGTACGCGATCACGTGCGCGTCGGACTTGTCCCACGAGCTCCACACGTCGAGGTACTCCTCCTGCACGGCTTCGATCTTGAAGCCCTCGTCGGCGTCGAAGCTGCCGGCGAGCCGGCGCTCGGTCTCGCCGCGGATCGACAGCATCCGCACGTAGTCGACGAGCCCTTCCAGCTGCGTCGGCGAGAAGCGCTTGAACGACAGCATCGCGGTGCCGTTGACGCCGTTCTCGATCACGCGGTACAGGTCCGCGCGGCGCGGGCGCGCCTTGTCGTTGAGCGCGGTCCACTTGAATGCGCCGCGCTGGTAATCGCGCGGAGCGGGCGACAGGTACGGCGCGGTCGAGCCCTTGCCGTCGCCGTTCGTGCCGTGGCAGTGCAGGCACTGCGTGCGGTACAGCTCGGCCGACTCGCGCAGCGACGGGTACCAGTCGGTGAACAGCGCGAGCGCGTCGGCCTTGTTCTCCGCCACGTACTTGTCGAGGTCGGCCTGCGTCTTCGTGCCCTTCTTCACGCCGGCCGCGATTTCGTCGTAGCCGGCGCGGATCGGCGCCCAATCCGCCTGCAGGTCGAGCGCCTCGCGCGCCGGAGCGACGAGCGCGAACTCGCCCTTCTCGACGTGCGCGATGGCGGTCGCGAACGCGCGCTGGTTGGCGGCGACGAGTTCCGCCTGGCGCGCCTCCGACATCTCGGCCAGACCCGAGTTCGGGTTGCGCTCGTCGTCGATCCACTCCTCGGGAACCGCGTAGCTCGGGTCGGCGGGGCTGCCGAACAGCATCCCCAGCGTGCCGAGCAACTGGGCCTGCGCGGTCGGCGCATCCGCGAGCAGCTGTTTGGAGTTCGCACTCAGCGTGTAGCTGAGCTCGGGGCGCCGCGGCTCGGAGCACGCGACGAACAACAGTCCGGACAGACCTGCGGCGATGGCCAAACGGCCACGCAGGGGCTGGGGAACGCTCATGCGCAACGGGGTGGGAAACCCGACGGCTCGGGTGGGGACGATGCGGGCCCGCAGCGGGACCGCAGAAGCCCCACAGAATGCAGACTCGGTCCGCTCCGTTCAAGAGCCGCGCGTCTCCTGAGCGGGCTTGTGCGCGCGCCTGCTACCTTCAGGGGTCCCCCCCGCCGTCCCAAGAGCCACGACCTTGCGCACCTCCCCACTCTCCAGCGCGTTCGAAGCCGGCGGCGCCCGCGTGCGCGCGACGCCGCTGGGCCCGGAAGTCCTCGCGTTCGGCTCCGTGCCCGACGAGTACGCGGCCGCGACCGCGCGCGCCGCGCTGTTCGACGCGACGACGCGCGGGAATGTCACGGTCACTGGAGCTGACGCCGCGGCATTCCTGCACCGGATCACCGCGAACGCGGTGCGCGCGCTCGAGCCCGGCGCGGGCGGCGCGAACCTGCTGCTCAACGCCAAGGGAAAGGTGCTGCACACGTTCGGGCTGCTGTGCACGCCGCAGGGGTTCGAGCTGTCGACCGAGCCCGGCCGCGCCGCGGCGCTGATGACCGAGCTCGATCGCTACCTGTTCTCCGAGAAGGTGGTCCTCGCCGACGCGAGCGAGCGCCACGCGCCGCTCGAGCTGTGCGGGCCCGACGCGTTCGCGATCGCGCGCGCTGCGTGCGGCGTCGCGACGCCCGCGGCGAGCGGCGCGTACACCGAGGCGGATGCTGCGTTCGGCCGCGTGCGCGCGGTGCGCTGCGCGGTCGCGGGCTCCGACGGATTGCGCCTCGAGACCGCGCCCGAGCACGTCGCC
>SCVU01000727.1 GCA_004296785.1 Planctomycetota bacterium | reverse complement strand
GCGCGGGAGCCGCGCCGGGCGTGCCGCGGAAGATCCCGAGCTCGACGTACGTGCTGACCACGAGGTCGGGAGCGCCGTCGTCGTCGGCGTCCGAGGCGATCGCGTCGCTCAGCACGCCGCTCGGAACGGCGAGGTCGACGCTCGGCGCGAAACCGCCGGCACCGTCGCCGGCGAGATAGCGCAGCAGATTGTTCGGCGCGCACTGGAACACCGCGTCGACGTCTCCGTCGACGTCGAAGTCGGCGAGCACGAGGTCGGTGGGCGAGCTGCTCGTCGCGTGCTCGACGCTGGGCGCGAGGAACCAGGCGGGGCCCACGCTGCGCAGCACACTCACGGTGTCGGGCGCAGCGGTGCACAGCACGAGGTCGGTGTCGCCGTCGCCCTCGAGATCGGCGGCCGCGAGATCGACCGCGGTCTGTGCGCCGTACGGGTGGCCGATCATGTTCGACAGTCCGCCGGCGCCGTCGCCGAGCACCGTGTAGACGTGCGGCAGCAGCTGACCGTAGACGACGAGATCGCCGCGGCCGTCGTTGTCGACGTCGGCGCCGGCGAGCTTGGCGAGGATGCTGCTGTACACGCTCCACTCGATCGTCTGCGGCGCGAGCGCGAGCCAGTCGCCCGCGCCGTTCGACAGCTGGACCGCGAACGTCGTCGAGAGCGGCGGCGTGACCGTCGTCGCGAGCACGCGCGCGAAATCGGTGCGACCGTCGCCGTTCAGATCGCCGACCGGATGTCCGCTGCCGACGAGGGCCGGCGCCGTGAACTCGCCGCTCGCGCTCGCGCCCGAGCGGGTCGCGTACCACGCGGGCGTGCCGAGCGCCGGAACGGAACGCGCGAGCACGTCGAGGCGGCCGTCGCCGTCGAGGTGCTCGATGCGCAGCTCGGCGAACGTCTGGGTCGGAGACGAAAGCGCCTGGTGCCAGCGGTCGGGCAGCGGGAACTGCTGCGCGGCGACTGGCGCGGTGCCGGCGACGGTGAGGGCGAGCGTTGCACGCGCGAGCATGGCGAAGCTCCTACTGGACCCCGCCGATCGTAGCGCAATTCCCGCCGCGTGGGCCCGCGGCACCGGCTTCCGTTCAGGACTCGACCAGCACCTTGAAGCCGCCGTAGTGCATGCGCGTGCAGTCGAACGGCATCGTCTGCTTCATCATCTTCGCCATGCGCGGGTCCTTCATGACCTTTGCATTGACCGAATCGCGGTGCGCGCGCGACTTGTACGCGATCCACGAGAACACGATCACCTCGCCGCGCTTCGGCTTGGCCGCCTTCGTGAACGGCAGGCACATCTTGACGTCGATGTCGTCGCCGACGCACTCGCGGTACTGGAGCGCGCCGTGATCGCTCCACAACTTGCAGGCGGACTTCGCCATGCGGCGGTAGGCCGCGAGCTTCTTCTTGGGCACGCAGAGGAGGAATCCGTCGACGTAGGTCATGCGTTCTCCGTGAGAGGTGGTTGCGAGCGCGAGAGTATCCGCCGCGCGGCGGTTACGGCAACACGGTGACTTCGAGACCGGTGGAGGTGCTCCACGGCAGCGGCGAGCTCGAGCAGCTCTGCCACGCCGGCTCGATCCACAGCGCTTGCGCGTAGGCCTTGAAGCCCGCGAGTTCCGGCACGTTCGGCACCGGGAACGCGAGCGACGCGGCGCCGCTCGCATCGCTCGCGACCGGATACGCGAGCACGGGCCCGAGCAACCCGATGTGGATCTTCACGCCGACGCCGAACACGTCGGAGCCTGCGGGGTCCGGCGCGAACGCAATGCCCACCAGCGCCTGCGCAGTCGGCGGCGCGTTCGTCCACGACAACTTGAACTGGCTCTCACCCACCTTCGGCGCGACGTTCGCGACCGACGTGATCTGACCATCGCAGCTCGGCGTGCCCGCCCCGTACGCCGCAAGCCCGGACGGCGCGTGGAGGATATTGGGCACGCAGAGCATGCTCGGCTTCAGCATGCCGGGTCCGATCCAATCGACATCGCCGTCGTTGTCTGGATCCGCGAGGATCGGACCGGCCGACCACCCGACGTAGGAAGCGCTCGATTGCCAGGATCCGGCCACGAGTTGGTGCACCGTCGTGTGAATGCCGTATCCGCCGAAGCCGGCGATCTCTGCACTGCCATCGCGATCGAGGTCCTCGACCCAGATGCGATCGGTCGCGCCTGAGTTGAACCCTTCGACGATCAGCGTCGTCGGTGGAGCCAGGTTCGCACCCGGTGCTCCGGCGACGAGCCAGAACCGCCTGTCCGACCAGGTCCTGCCTCCGACGACGACATCGGGCCAACCATCGTCATTGAGGTCGTGCACGCGAGCCGCGAGCAACGTTGCGCCGTTTCCGATTCCGCCGACGTGACTCGTTGCGACTGGAACGGTCGCCGCGGAGATCAGGCGCAGCAGCTCGAAGCGATCGTTTGCCTCCGTCCCTGCGATCAAGTCGAGTGCTCCGTCCTGGTCGAAGTCCCCCGCTTCGAGGAACGAGAGAGTCAGCTGCGGGATCGGCACCGGCGCGAGGGCGACGAAGGACCCCGAGCCCGTACCGAGGCCGAGTGACACCGTGCCCGAGTCTGAACCCGGCACACTGTCGAGCGACGCGACGTCGATTCGACCGTCGCCGTCGAAATCACCAGCCGTG
>SCVU01000726.1 GCA_004296785.1 Planctomycetota bacterium | reverse complement strand
CGAACTGGTTGGCAAAAAGCACGGCGCTCGGCGAACTCTCCGATCTCGTGAATCGGAGCCTCTTCTTGGAGGGCACGCCTTCATTCCTCTGGGACCGCGTGGAACGCACGACAGACAAACAGCAAGAGGCGCTTCACTCCCGTCTGAACACCACGAGACGCGGAAAGCGCAAGCATGGGACGTGATCGGGCCATGCAAGGCTGCGGAAACACTCAACTGAAGAGGTCTTCTCGCGTAAGGCGCTGATCCCAGTTTCGATTCCACGCCCCGCCGTTCAGCCGCGACAGCACGAAGTCGCGCGTACCTTGCAGTTCTGTAATCACCCGCTCGTCTGTCCACCTCGATCGTCGCACGAGCGCCGAGACTCGCGTCTCGAACTCGGAAGGCGCTTGTTGACGCGGCTCACTACTCGGCCCGCCCGGATAACCGGCGAAGAACCGAAACCGCTCCGGCTCGTAGCCAACGAAAACCAAGTGACGAAGCGACACATTGCGTGTGAGCCCCGCTGCAAGTAAGTACTTGAAGTATCCATCGCTCGCCGCAAGCGAGTGCCCGATGACCGCGACGCGCGTCGCGGACTCCAGTGCACTCACTGCCTTGTCCCATACCGGCTCTAGGGCTGACGACACGCTCTTGTTCCAGACCGGAGGTATGAGTAGCGGCACCCGCCCCAGCTCTTGGACGGCGCCAAAATCGCGGACGACTCCGACGGAGTTTGAATCGTGACGCTGTTGCGGATCGGAGACCCAGTTCAAGGATCCGTGGAGCTTGAGCACGCGCAGCGATTGCCCGGTCGGGCGGGTCGCAGGTGATGAAGTCCACGCCACGCTACGCGCGTCGTAGCTGAGCGGTGAAGTGAGGCCATAGTCGACATGAAGCCCAAGCAGGCTCGCTGCCTCTTCGACTAGGAGGTCGTAGTTGAACGTGACAATCGTGTTTGTTGACGTTGCGGTCTTCTCAGCCAAGAGCCCGCACATTGAGGCCAAGTAGAGTGCGTACAACGGGACCCGGTGACCCGCTGATCCATGCTGGTTGTACTCCGGGCAGCGCTCCCGAATCACTCTGGCACAGCCGCGTGTGAAATCACCCAGCCTCAATCCCACTTGTTTGTGCGGGTGCTGCTGCTCCGCAGCCTGAATGGTTGCTGCAATGGCGAGCGGGATTGCCTCGACAATCGCTCGAGCCTTTCTGATGACTGCGAGACTGAACAGATCCTCGACGTTCTCTGTATCAAACGTGATTCGATCTGAAGAACCTGCGGCTTCTTGGCGAAATCGCAACACAGCCTCAATCGCAGCACGTTCCCTTGATTGCGCGACGTCCAGTGAATCGCGAAGCTTGTCGAGGAACCCTCGGACGAGCGGCAGTCCGCGATCAGCCGAGAAGCCGGCACCGAGGATGTAGACGTTGTGATCGTTCTCTACGTTTGTGCTTGGGAGCTCTGCGGAGTCAGTCACTTCTGCAACTCCCCCCGCGTTGAAAGCACGACTGCTTCCTCGCGCAGTTCCTTCCGCGCAACCTTGCCCCGGTCGTTCTTCGGCAAGCTCGCGCGCCACTCGAACCAGCGCGGGTACTTGTGCGGCGCCATGCGGTCCTTGACCCACAGCTTGAGCTCCGCCGCGAGCTTGTCGGACCCCGAGAACCCGTCCGCGCTCGCGTGACCCGACTTCAACACGACGAACGCGCACGGCTTCGTCAGCCCGTCCTTGTCGTCGCGACCGACGACGCACACCTCCGCGATCGCCGGATGCGCGAGCAGCGCGTTCTCGATCTCGAGCGGCGAGCAGAAGATCCCGCTCACCTTGAGCAGATCGTCCGCGCGCCCCTCGTAGAAGTAGTAGCCGTTCGCGTCGACGCGGAAGAGATCCGCCGACGTGCACCAGTCGCCCTGGAACGTCTCGCGCGACTTCTTGCGATCGGCCCAGTAGCAGATCGCCGTCGACCCGCCGCGCACGCGCAACCGACCGGGCTCGCCCGTCGGCACCGCGCGCATCTCGTCGTCGACGATGCAGGCTTCGTAGCCCGGCACGATCTTGCCGAGGCTCCCCTCCTTCACGTCGTCGAGCCGATTCGAGATGTAGATGTGGAACATCTCGGCCGAGCCGATGCCGTCGAGGATCTCGACGCCGGTGCGCGCCTTCCACGCGCGGTAGAGCGCGGGAGGGAGAGCTTCGCCGGCCGAGAGACACACGCGCAGCGAAGTCAGATCCGCTGAAGCCGCGCGCGGCGAGTTCAGCATGTTGTTGATCATCGTCGGCACGCTGGTGAGCAGCGTCGGCCGGTGCGCGGCGATCTGGTCGTAGAGCTCGTCGGCGGTCGCGCGGCCCGCGAAGAGGACCGACGTCGCGCCCGCGCGGAACGGGAACATCAGGTTCGTGCCGGTCGCGTAGCCGAAGAAGAGCTTGGGGACCGAGAGGCACACGTCGCTCTCGCGATACCCGGCGACGCCCAGGCCGTAGAGCTCGGTGTTCCACGCGAAGTCGCCGTGCACGTGCACGCAGGCCTTGGGCTTGCCCGTCGAGCCCGACGTGAACAGCCAACCGGCGAGGTCATCGGGCCCGGTCGGCTCGAGCTCGGCGAGCGCCGAGTTCGGATCCTCGGCCGCGAGCGCCTGCTCGTACGCGATGAAGCCGCCCGCATCGGGTCCGACGACGAAGACGGGCGGTCGCTGCCGAGCGGAACGCGCGGCGTCGGCGAGCTCGGGCAGCACGTCGCTGTGCGTGATCACCGCGCGGCACTTCGAGTACGCGAGGTAGTACTCGTACTCGTCGCGCTTCAGCAGCGGATTCACCATCGCGAACACGCCGCCCGCGCGCAGCGCGCCGAACCACGCCTCGGCGAACTCGAAACCGTCGGGCAGCACGATCAGCACGCGGTCCTCGGCGCGCACGCCCGCGCGCCGCAGCGCTGCCGCGACGCGCTTGGCGCGCTCCGACACCTGCGCATAGGTCCGCGACTGCGCGCCGACCTTCAGCGCGACCTTCGACGCGCGCGTCGCGAGGTTGTGGTCGAGGAAGTACTCGCAGAGGTTGAAGCGCGCGGGCCAGGGCGCGAGCGCTGCGTGCGGGTCGCTCATGCTCACCCTCCCGGCGGGCTCAGCTCGCCGCCGCGAGCGCCGCGTGCAGTTCCTGCGCCGTTCCGA
>SCVU01000095.1 GCA_004296785.1 Planctomycetota bacterium | reverse complement strand
TGCGCGAGCGCCGCGTCGCGGTCCTGCACGAGGTGGTCCCACGCGCGCCACTCCCAGACGAGCTCGGCGCCGCGCGGCGCGAGCGGGCGCACCTCGCGCACGAGCTCCGACCACAGCCCGTCGTCGCCGACGGTCGCCGGATCGCGGCCGGCGCGCAGCGCCTCGTCGCGCGAGCGCCGCTCCCAGCCGAGCACGAGCAGATGGCCGTTCGGCAGCACGTCGAAGTCGTGGTGCGGCGACCACTGCTCGTCTGCGGCGTCCCACTCCCAGGCCAGCGCGCCGTCCCACGCGATGCGCTCGAAGCGACCGCCGAGTCCGCCGGCGTGGATCGCCGCGTGGTCGCGCGCGCACGCGCGCAGCAGCGAGCCGTCGTCGAGCAGCCGCACGCCGTTGGCGGGCAGATGCTGCGACGGCCACGCGTGCACCTCGCGGCCGTCCATGTCGACGAGGTACGCCGTCGTCGCGCGCAGCGGCGCGATCAGCGTGAAACCGCGCGCCGCGCCGTCGGTCGACCACGTCACGCCGCGCGGGCGCGATTCGGGTTGCGACGCGGGCTGCGACTCAGGTTGCGACTCGGGTCGAGCGTCCGGCCGCGACTGCGCGGCGCTCGCCGGCACCTGCGCCGCGGCGAGCGCGGCGAGCAGGACGAGCGAACCCCGGTTCATGCGCGTCCCGCGGCCGCGCTCAGGTCATCCGATTCGCGCCGCCGTCCTGGATCAAGTTCGCCGCCTTGATCAGCGAATCGAACGTGCCGGCGTCGGTCCACCAGCCGTCGATGATCTCGTACGTCATCGAGCCGTCGCGGATGAACCAGTTGTTGACGTCGGTGATCTCGAGCTCGCCGCGCTCGGACGGCTCGAGCGTCTTGATGATCTCGAACACGCGCGCGTCGTACATGTAGATGCCGATCACCGCGAGGTCCGAGACCGGCTGCTTCGGCTTCTCGATGATGTTGACGACGCGATCGCCCTTGAGCTCGGCGACGCCGAAGCGCTGCGGGTCGTCGACCTTCTTCAACATGATCTTCGCGCCCTTCTTCTGGGTCGCGAAATCGCGCGCGGCCTTGGCGATGTTCTTCTCGATGATGTTGTCACCGAGGATCACGCACACCTGTTCGCCCGCAACCCAGTGCTCGGCCAGGCCGAGCGCCTCGGCGATGCCGCCCTCGCCCTTCTGGTACGTGTAGTTGAGGTGCTTGAGGCCGAAGTCCGCGCCGTTGCCGAGCAGCGACAGGAAATCGCCCGAGTTGCGCCCGCCCGTGACGATCATGATGTCGCGGATGCCCGCGTTCACCATCGCCTCGATCGGGTAGTAGATCATCGGGCGGTTGTAGACGGGCAAGAGGTGCTTGTTCGTGATCTTGGTCAACGGGAACAAGCGCGTGCCGAGGCCGCCGGCGAGGATGACACCCTTCATGGATCGTGGAGAAGCGCTGCGGAGGAGGTCGAGGGGGCGCGAAGAAGGCGTGGAATTCTATCCGCGCAGCGCGTGGGCGGCCATCGCCGCGCGTCGCGAGCACCCGTGCAGCGAAGCGTTTTCCGATCGAACGCGGCCGGCATCCGCCGCGCCGCTCCGCGGCACGGGCGCTGGCGCGAATCGACGCGCGCGCTACGCTCGGGGCATGCTCGCTCGCCACTCGCGCATCGCGCTCGCTCTGCTGTCCCCCGCGCTCGCGACGGCACTCGCCGCGCAGTCGAACGTCATCGTCGTCGGGCCGCTCGGCCCCGGCGTCGACTACGCCAACCTGTTCCTGGCGATCCAGGCGTCGACGCCGGGCACGATCATTCTCGTGAAGAGCGGCGGCTACGGCGCGTTCGACACGGGCGGCCGCGCGATCCACATCGTCGCCGACAGCGGCGCGACGCCGCACATCGGCCAGGGAGAATCGAAGATCTCCTTCGTCCCCGCGGGTCCCTCGTGCTCGCTGCGCGGGCTCCGCTTCGATGCGACGTTTCCCCTCGACATGGCCAACGTCCTGGCCTGCGCGTGGGTCGAGGACTGCCATTTCGCGGGGGGCGTGCAGGTCGACCAGTGCGTGAGCGCGGGCTTCGCGCGTTGCACGACGTCGAGCACGACGGCGCCCCTCAACGACCATCCGGCGCTGCACCTGTCGGCGCTGCCGCCGAATCCCTGCCGCGTGTGGTCGTTCGACAGCGAATGGAGCGGCGGCAGCGGCTTCGGCACCGGCAGCGCGGCCGACACGAACGGTCTCTCGGGGAGCGTGAGCATCAACGCCTCGCTGTACCTCTCGGGCGGATCCACGCGCGGCGGCGACAGCGCCGCATGGAGCTCCGGGACCTCCTGTGTGCAGGGAGCCGCCGGACAGGGCGCGTACGTGAGTTCGGGGAGCGTGCTGCGCCACCTAGGCGCGTCGTTCGTCGGCGGCACGCCCTCCACCGCGTGCGGCTCGCCTCCGATCGGCGGCGAGCCGCTCGTGAGCTTCGGCTCGACGGTCGACGCGCTCGTCGGCACGCCGCGCTCGCTCGTCGCGAGCTCGCCGGTGCGCGAAGGTCAGATCGTGAGGATCAGCGTGCACGGCGCGCCGGGCGAGCTCGCGTTCGTCGCGTACGCGGCGGACTTCCAGCCCGGCCTGTGGTCCGACGAGTGGCGCGCGCCGCTGCTCGTGGGCGCGCCGCTGCGCGTCGTTCCGCTCGGGATCCTGCCGGCCTCCGGCGCGGCGCAGCTCGCGTTCACCGTGGGCGAGCTCGGCGCCGGCGTCGAGGGCGCGCGCGCGGTCGCGCAGGGCGCGTTCCTCGATCCGCAGACGCTTGCGATCCAGCTCGGCTCCGCCAGCGAGTTCGTGTTGCTCGACGCGTCGCTCTGAACCCGAGTCCGCGATGCGCTCGGCGCTGCGCTCGATCTGCTTCGCGCTCGCGCCGGCCGCCGCGCTGCTCGCCGCGTGCGAGCTCGCGCTCGCGCTGCTCGGGCGCGATGCGCACAGCTACGGCGTCGCGCACGGCTTCGATCCGCGCGCGCGCTACATCGACGCCGATCCCGCGCAGCCCGGCGCGTTCGTCACGCGCTACTACGCCGGCGAGCAGCCCGAGGTCCGCGTCGCGCCGCGCGACGAGCGCACGCGCGTCGTGCTGTTCGGCGGCTCGAACACCGAGGGCTTCCCGCACGCGTTCCTCGAGCAGTGCCTGAACGACGCGCGGCCCTCACAGCGGCCCGCGTTCGAGGTCGTCAATCTCGGCCGGCGCGGCTACGGCAGCGCGCGCATCGCGCTCCTGTTCGAGCAGGCGCTCGCGCTCGCGCCCGACATCTGCGTGTTCTACGAGGGCCACAACGAGTTCATCGAGCGCGGCTTCGAGCTCGAGCTCGCCGCGCGCGGCAATGCGCTCGAGCGCGCGGGCATCGCGGCGGCCGCGCACCTGCGGACGTTCCACGCGCTGGTCGACGCGTGGCAGTCCGACGCGCCGGACGAATCCGCCGCGCGCGAGCCCGCGCTCCCCGAGAAGCACCAGTGGGACTACGACCAGTTCCGCGCGCTGACCTACGACCAGACGCTCGAGCGGCTGGCCGGTTTCCGCGCCAATGCCGCGCGCATGTGCGACCTCGCGCGCGCGCGCGGCGCGCGCATGCTGCTCGTCACCGCGATCTCGAACGACCTCGTCGCGCCGTTCGCGAGCAATCCGCCGCGCGGGACGGACGCCGCGAGCGCCGCGGCGCTGCAACAGCGGCTGCGCGCGGCGCGCGAGCAGTTTCCCGCGCGCTACCGCGGCCTGTGGCCGCTCGGGCCGCAGGACCGCCTGCACCAGAAGGACTGGTGGCAGCCGCCGTCGCCGGTGCCGAGCGAGGTCGCCGCGCTGCGGCTGCGCGCGCCCGCCGACGCCGGGCCGCTGTTCCCGTACTGGGCGCAGCCCGAGCACTGGTCGCCGAAGCTGCGCGCGTACATCGCGCTGCTCGATGCGTTCCTGCGCCGCGAGCTGTCGGACAGCGAGCGCGCCGAGGTCGAAGCGGCGGCCGCGCTCGTCGACGCGATCCTCGCGGAGTACCCCGAGCACGCGCAGGCGCTGTACGCGCGCGCGACGTGCGCGTACTTGCGCGGCGACGCGGCGGCGGCCGCGCGCGACTTCCGCGCGGCCGCGCGCTACGACTGCGCGCCGCGCAAGGCGAGCGACGCGACGAACGGGATGCTGCGCGAGCTGGCCGGCGCGCGCGGCGTCGCGCTGTGGGACGCCGACGCGTGGGCGCGCGCGCGGATGCCGGACGGGATCGTCGGCTACGAGCTGATGAGCGACGAGTGCCACTTGCACGAGCGCGCGCGCAGGCCGCTGATGATCGAGCTCGCGCGCGCGATCGCCGCGTTGGATGCGCGGGCGCCGGACGGAGCGGACGCGCGATGAGGAGCTTCCTCTCGTTCCTGCGCGAGCGACCGCTGTGGTGGATCGTTCCGATCCTCGCGCTGTTCGGCGCACTGGCCTGGCTCGCGCGCGTGCAGGCCGCGGCGCCGGACTCGCCGTTCACGTACCGGCTCTGAGCTGGAAGCGCGGCCCGCGTTCGTTGCTTCAGATCGCGTCGTCGATCGCGAGCAGCGTCGCCGGCGCGAGCAGGCGCACTTCGCCCGCGCTCGTGACCACCGCGCCCTGCAAGTAGGCGCGCAGGCTCTCGAACCCGGCGGCCTGCTGCGGCAGCGGAACGAGCAGCGGATCGAACGCCGCCGCGGACCACACGCCGGCCTTCAGCACGCTGGCCGACGGCAACAGGTACAGCGATCCGATCATCCCGGCCAGCGGGAACGGGACGACGGGCACGCCCAGCGCGACGAGCGCGAGGTCGCCCGGCTGCCCCTGCAGATGGATGCGCGCCGCCGCTCCGTCCTCGGCCGGCGACTCGGTGAAGAACGGGCGATACGGCCCGGTGTGGTGCAGGACGTCGGACTCGAACAGCCCGTACAGCATCACGCCGGGCATCCCGCCGGCGCACAGCGGACCCGGCGCCTTCGCCCCGGCGCTCCCCGGGACGAGTCCGAGTCCGAGCGCGTGAATCGACGGCGGCGCCGGCGGCTCGATCGCGCGGAAAGCGTGTCCGCCGTCGCCGGAGACGCCGCAGATCCATGCGCCGCCGACGAACTGTCCAAGCGACGCGCCGCCGTTGCCGCCGTGCAGCTGTGAGCCCCAGACGGTCACGCGGCTGCGCACGAGCCGTACCGCATCGCCGCCGTCGCCGCCCTCGAGTGCGCTCGTCGACTGTCCGCCGCCGCCGGCCATCGCGAGGGAGTCGAAGAGACGCACGGTCGAATCGGTCGCGTCGAGCGCATTGCCGCCCGCGGACGGCACGAAGCCCACGACCTCGCTGGTCCCGTCGCTCGCCTGTAGCACGCAGCGCGACACGCGGACGTCGGCGCACGACTTCACGAGCAGACCCGGCTCACCTGGAGCGTGCTGCGGCGACGTGGACGTGCCCTGCAGCGTGCAGTCCTCGATCCACACGCTGCCGTTGCAGGCGAACAGCCACGCGCCCGGATCACCGAGCCCAACGATCGTCAGTCCGCGCAGCAGCACCTCCGAGTCCGCCGCCACGTTGCTGACGTAGACGACGCCGAAGACGGTCGCGGACGCGCCGGCGTCGGCGATCACCGCCAAGTCCTTCCCCTCGAGTGCGAAGCCCGCGTACGCGCCGCTCGCGACGCGGATCGTCGCGCCCGCGGGCGCTACGTCGACGGCGGCCTGGATCGTCGTGAACATCGCCGCGCCGGGCGTGTCGTCGACGGTGAGGACGGGCGGCGGCAGCGGCACGCCGCGCAGCGCGAGCGCGGCCACGAACAACGGAGTCAACGCGTCGATCACGACACTCTCCTCGGTGGGTGGAGGCGTACGGACACGAACTCGTGTCCCGGTGCCCCTATCGCAACGACGCGCGCCGATTCGCGCAACCCCGTTCCCGCGGCGGCGCCGATGCGCGGAGTCGCGCCGCTAACCCAGCGCGCCGCTCGCGCGGCACCAAGCGACGTATTTCGCGACGCCGTCCTTCAGCGCCGTCGTCGGCTTGTAGCCGA
>SCVU01000725.1 GCA_004296785.1 Planctomycetota bacterium | reverse complement strand
CCCTCTCCCGCCCCTTCTCCATCCGACATGGCAAAGCAGTGGTACATGGCCGTCGGCGGCCATCAGATCGGTCCGGTCAGCGAAGACGAGATCTTGACGAACCTCGAGAACGGCTCGATCGCCGAGCAGACGCTGCTGTTCGGCCCCGGGATGACCGAGTGGAAGCCGCTCAAGGACGTGCCGACGTTCGCGAACGCCGCGAAGCAGCGCCACGCGCCGCAGCAGGTCGTGCCGAGCCTGCCCGGCCGCCGCGCGCACGAGATCGACCTCGAGATCTACGGCGAGGACCTGCAGTTCGTCGAGGTCACGCTCGACCCGGGCGAGACCGCGATCGCCGAGGCGGGGTCGATGATGTACATGACGCAGTCGATCCAGATGGAGACGCGCTTCGGCGACGGCAGCCAGGGCGACAAGCGGCCGGGCGTGATGGACGCGCTCCTCGGCGCGGGCAAGCGACTGCTGACGGGCGAGAGCCTGTTCATGACGTTCTTCTCGAACGCGGGCACGCAGCGCGAGCGCGTCGCGTTCGCGGCGCCGTACCCCGGACGCATCCTCTCGCTCGACCTGCAGAGCCTCGGCGGCGAGCTGATCTGCCAGAAGGACTCGTTCCTGTGCGCGGCGCGCGGCGTGTCGATCGGCATCGCGTTCCAAAAGCGCATCGGCGTCGGCCTGTTCGGCGGCGAGGGCTTCATCATGCAGCGGCTGCGCGGCGACGGCGTCGTGTGCGTGCACGCGGGCGGGATGCTGCACTCGCTCGAGCTCAAGCCGGGCGAGCTGCTGAAGGTCGACACCGGCTGCATCGTCGCGATGCAGAACACGGTCGACTACGACATCCAGTTCGTCGGCGGCATCAAGAACACGCTGTTCGGCGGCGAAGGGCTGTTCTTCGCGACGCTGCGCGGGCCGGGCAAGATCTGGCTGCAGTCGCTGCCGCTGTCGCGGCTGGCCGACCGCATCACGAAGGCCGCGCCGGGCAGCGGTTCGCGGCGCGAGGAAGGCTCGATCCTCGGCGGCTTGGGCAACCTTCTCGACGGCGACAGTTGATCGGCGCACGCGCTCCGGTCTAGCTTGTCCGCGGAGGATTCCCGATGAATCGCAGCGACAACCCGTACCAAGCCCCCGCGCTCGAACGCCCGGTCGCCGAACTCACGTCGGGCGAGCAGGCGTCGTTCCTGACGCGGACGTACGCGCACCTGACCGGCGCGGTGATCCTGTTCGCGGCGATCGAGTGGTTCCTGCTCGGGAGCGAAGCCGGTGCTCGCATCGCGGCATCGATCCTCTCGGTGAACTGGCTGATCATCCTCGGCGCATTCATGCTCGTGGGCTGGCTGTGCAGCCGCGCCGCCCACAGCGTGCGCTCGGTGCCGCTGCAATACGCCGCACTGATCGCGTTCGTCGCGATCCAGGCCGTGATCTTCCTGCCGCTGTTGTTCGTCGCCGAGATCCGCGCTCCCGGCACGATCCGCTCGGCCGGACTGGCGACGCTGATCGGCTTCACCGGCCTCACCGCGATCGTGTTCTTCACCGGCAAGGACTTCTCGTTCCTGCGCGGGCTGTTGTTCTTCGGCGGGCTGCTCGCGCTCGCGGCGATCGTGCTCGGCGCGATCTTCGGCACCGCGCTCGGGACGTGGTTCTCGGTCGCGATGATCGGCTTCGCAGGCGTGTCGGTGCTCTACGACACGTCGAACATCCTGCATCACTACCCGCGCGACCGGCACGTCGGTGCCGCGCTCGAGCTGTTCGGGTCGCTGGCGCTGATGTTCTGGTACGTGCTGCGCTTGATGTCGCGGCGCTGAGCCGCAGCCGCGAAGCTCAGCGCGCTCAGCGCTTCTGCGCCCACGCGACCCACGCGGCCTCGAGCTCCGCGAGCCCGCAGCCGTAGACCGACTGCAGCGCGCGCTCGATCGCCTCGGGGTTCGACCGCTCGACGCGGCCGACCGCGTGCAGGTAGTCCTGGAACTTCTCCGGCTTCCACTTCGACTCGCGCAGGAACTCGACCAGCAGCGACGCGAGCTTGTAGTGATCGCCCGCCTCGTCGCCGCCCTTCACGTCCTCCCCCGCCGACATCAGCAGGCTCTCGATCTTCACGAACTGCGCGAGCTTCGTGTGCCGCTGCTTCTTGACGAGGCGCGCGACCTCGGCGCGATCGGCGGGCTTCGTGCTCATGTACTCGGCCACGCCTTCCTGGAACCACGAGCCGCCGCCCGTGAGGAACAGGCGATTGGCGAAGATCTGGTGCGTCGCCTCGTGCACGTGCACCGGATCGTTCGGCGCCTCGTACCACGTCGCGTAGTAGTCGCGCCACGCGTGGCCCTTCGACTTCTTCGCCGCGTCGAGCGAGATGCCGGCGATCTTCGCGTAGAACTCGAAGTACTGATCGCCGGTCTGGAACAGGAACACCGGCATCAGCCGCCGCCCGGGCACCTCGGGGAACGGATAGACCTTCTGGATGGCGGCGTAGCACTCCTCCATCTTCTTCGCGAAGGCCTTGCCGCCCGACGAGTTGCCGAGGATCAGGTAGTGCGCGGTGCGGATCGGCGTCTCGAGCTCCTTGACCACGCCGGGCGGCGCGTCGCGCTTCCAGCGCTCCTCGAGCTCCGCCTTCGTCCACTTCGGGTCGCGCTTCGGTCCCGCGTACGTCGCGCACGTCTCGAGCCACGCGACGAGCGCCGCGCGCTGCGCTTCGGTCGGCACGGCCAGGCAGTCGACCTCGACGACGAAGCCGAAATCGGGCACGAGGCCGGTCAGCACGCAGATGCGGCCGTCGACGGCGCGGCTCGTCGCGACGAGCTTCGCGCGCTCGGCCTCGGCGAGCGCCGCGTAGCCGGTGAGACCGGGCCCCGGCGCGAGCATGCGCGGCGCCGCGAAGCGGATCGGCGCGCGGTCGCCCTTGGCCGCGCCGTTCTGGTTGTCCTCGACGATGCGCACGAGCTCGTCGGGTTCGCTGACGCCGAACTCGCGCGCCGACAAGAACCACAGCTGGATCTCGACGTCGAGCTCGTGGAACGCGCCGCGCGCGGACAGCGCGAGCTGCGCGGTCGGATCCTTCTGCGTCCGCACGCCGGCGAGCTCGGGCAGCTTCAGCGTCAGGCCGTGGCGCTCGAATGGCGCCGGCGCCTGCGCGGCGGCGACGGAGGCGAGCAGGAAGAGCGCGGCGAGCAGCTTCATGACCCGAGCGACTCGCGCAGTTGCGCGAGTTCCGCACGCAGCGCGGCGACCTCGGCTTCGAGCGCGGCCACGCGCGCGTCGAGCCCCGGTCGCGGGCTCGCGCCGGCGTTCGCGCCCGCAGCCGCGTGCGGCGCCGCGCCCGCGGCCGCGGCGGCCGCGATCTGCGGCGGCCCTTCCGTCAGCGCCGGTGCGATCAGCACCGCGCGTGAGCCCGGCGGCGGCGGCAGGCGGCGCGCGTAGCCGCGCTTCTCGAGCGCCGCGAGGATCTCCTCGAGCTTCTCGAGCGACTCGATCGGCGCCATGCGCGACGCGCGCGTGCGCAGCTCGCCGGGCTGCTGCGCGCCGCGCATCAGCAGCTCCGCGAGCACCGCGAGCTCCGGCGTCAGGAGATCGAGCGTCTCGCGCGCGTTGTGCCGCCAGCGCTCGACGCGCGCGCCGGCCTCTTTGACGAGCCCGGCGAGCTGCATCAGCCGCAGCCGCTCGCAGGCCGACAACGCGTCGCTTTCGCCGACCTCCATCACCGGATGGCGATTCGACTTCTGCGAGCAGCCGACGACGAGCGCGTTCAGCGACAGCGGGTACTGCTCGGGCGTCGTCAGCTCCTTCTCGATCAGCACGCCGAGCACGCGGGCCTCCAGCGCGTCGAGCTGCGGGTTCTCCTTCATGCGTTCACTCCGGGTCGCGCTCCTCGTCGACGGGTTCGAAGCGCGCGTCCTTCATCCCGGTCGCCGGCGCGGGCGCGATCGCCGCGCTCGTCGACAGCGTCTCCGGATGCTCGAAGCTCGGCGCCGGGTACCTCGAAGTGCCGAGCGCGCGCGGCGCGACCCGCAGCGCGGCCTCGCGGCCGAGCTGCGCGGCGCCGATCTCGCCGCCGCCTTGCGCGGCTGCGGCCGTCGGTCGCTGCACGATCAGCGTCTGCGTCGGGAACGCGAACTGCACGCCGAGCTCGTCCGCGAGCAGGCGCGCGGCCGTGAGCAGCCGGTGGCGCTCGCGGAACTCGGTCGCCGCATCCTCCGTCTCGACGTAGCAGACGAGCTCGACGTCGACCGAGCTCGCCGCGAGCGCGAGCAGCGAGACGAAGTAGCGCGTCTTGTCGACCTGCGGGTGGCGGCGCAGCAGCTCGCGCATCCCCTCGCAGAACGCCTCGACCTTCTCGGCGCTCGTGTCGCAGGTCAGCGACAGCACCGCGCGCAAGCGCCGCGCGCGGCGCGCGCCGAGATTCTCGACCGAGTCGGAGATGAAGCGGCGGTTCGGCACCGTGACGACGCTGTCGACCGCGGTGCGCACGCGCGTCGAGCGCAATCCGACCTGCTCGACCGAGCCCTCGACGTCGGAGAGCTTGATCACGTCGCCGAGCTGGAACGGCTTGTCGAGCAGCACCGTGAACGTGCCGAACAGGTTCTCGATCGAGTCGCGCGCCGCGAAGCCCAGCGCCAGCGAGCCGACCGACAGGCCCGCGATCACGCTCCACAGATCGCCGCCCGCCTGCACGACGAGGAAGATCCCGCCGAGCAGCAGCACGAGGATGCGCAGCGTGCGCCGCAGCAGCGGCACGAGCATGTCGTCGAACTTGCTCTCGGTCGTCGCCGCGCGCTCGTCGAGGTAGCCGCAGAACACGTCGACGAGCCGGTACACGGCCCACACGGTCGCGCCGACCAGGAAGACGCTGACCGCGTAGTCGCACTGGCGGAAGTGCTCGGGGTCGAGGTCGAGCAGCGGCAGCAGGAGGCGCGCGACCAGCGCGCCGGCGAACACGCCGACCGGGCGCTCGAAGCGCTTGAGCGTGTCGGGGTCGAGCAGGCCGCGACGGCGGCCCGCGGCGCGCACGACGAAGCGCCGCGCCACCACGCGGAAGATCCGGTCGACGCACAGGCCGAGCAGCAGGATCACGGCGATGCCGATCCACTGCCAGTGCTCGAGCAGGAAGCCGATCTCCTGGAAGCGGCTCGGGATCCGCTCGCGCAGCGACTCGACGGCGGTCAGCGGCCGGCGCACGAGGCGCGGGTACGGCTCGACCATGTCCCACAGCTCGCGCACGCGCGCGACCGTGTCGCGCGACACGAGCCAGCGCCCGTCGGCGACGCGCGTGAACTCGAGCGCGATGACGACGCCCGGCGCGCCCGAGCCGGGGATCGCGCGCTCGTAGACGTAGGTCGTCGCGTCGGCGGGCAGCGCGGCCTTGTCGGGCAGCTCGGCCAGCCAGTTCTTGTCGCCGTCGCGCTCCGGATCGACCAGGTGGTCGAGCACGTACAGCAGGTCGTTCGCCGCGCTGTCGGCGGTGTAGCGCTCGACGTCGGAGGCCGTCTGCGACGGCACGTCGAGCGCGCGCTCGGCCTCGAGCAGCCAGCGCCGATCGCCGCGCGGCTTCTCGCGGAAGCGCGCCATCGCGCGGTAGAAGGTCTCGAGCGTCGCGCGCGGGCTCGCGAGCGTCGGGTCCGCGTTCGTGCGCGCGGTCGATCCGCTCGCCGCCGGCGCGGCGGTCGCGCCGCCCTGCTTCGGAGCGGTCTCGGCGGCCGCGAGCGGCGCGAGCCCCAGCGCCGCCAGCGCGAGCAGCGCGCACAGCCACGCGCGCGCGCGCTCAGCGATCGACGGTGGACGCGTCGGAGGAACCGGGCTCGGGGTCGGCGAACAGTCGTTGTTCACGGTAGAAGTCACGGGCTTTGAGCACGCGCGCGGCGTAGGCGAGCAGCCCGGAGTTGCCCGCACGGGCTCGCTCGTCGCGCCACGCATCCCAACCGCCGCTCTGCTCGACCAGTCGCTCGAGCCGCGCGGGGCCGGTGTTATACGCGACCAACGCGGGCTCGACATCCGTTTCCTCGAGGCCCGCCCGGCCGAAGCGCAGCACGAGCGCGGCGAGGTAGCGCGCGCCCAGGCGCGCGTTGAGCTCGGCGTCGCTGAGCAGCTGCTCCTCGGTCGGCGCCGGCAGGTCGAGCTCGCGCGCCATGTCCGCCGCGGTGCCGGGCATCAGTTGGAACAGCCCGAGCGCGCCCTTCGACGAGCGCGCACCGA
>SCVU01000724.1 GCA_004296785.1 Planctomycetota bacterium | reverse complement strand
CCTTGCCGTTCGTGTCGACGTGGATCAGCTTCGACAGGCCGCGCGGCGAGAGCGCGAGCTCGATGCGCGCGACGGCGGCGCGCTGGAACAGCTCGAGGAAGCGCTTGGACAGGCGCAGCTCGACCAGCGGATGCAGGCTCTCCAGCCCGCGCCGCCAGCGCCGTCCCTCGCTGACCAGCAGCACGTGGTTGAACAGGAACTTGTTCGTTCCCTTCGACAGCACGGCGCGCGGCACCGTCGCGTGCACGAGCTCGTCCAGCCGCGCCATGCGCCGATCGCACTTGATCTCGTACACGATGTCCCAGCGGTCCTCGGCCACGAAGCGATCGGCGCTCATCTCCCAGTACAGGTGGCCGAGCTGTCCGGCGCGCTGGTAGCGCGCGAGGTGGTACGGCACGAAGTGGTTGTGCGCGATCGTGTCGGCGGCGAGGTGCGCGAGGTAGCCCAGCGCGAACGCGCGCTCGGCGTCGCTCTTCGCGAGCGCGCGCATCTCGTCGACGATCGTCCAGCGGTGGCAGTGGTTGTAGTGCCCGCCGTAGCCCTTGAAGTTGATGATGTCCGCCGCGATGTTGCCGTAGAAGAACGCGCGGCGGTTCGAGTCGAGCAGTTGCGCGGTCTCGCGCGTCAGCGCGGTGCGCCGGTGGCGGTAGATCCGCGTCGCGAACTCGAGGTGGTTCGCGGGGCCCCAGCTCGCGCACAGCGCCGTCGCGCATGCGAGTGCGAGCGCGGCGAGGAGTGCGGCGGCCATGGTGCGCTCGGCGGCGCGGCGCGCTAGCTCGGCGCGAGCGCCGACAGCGGAGCCGCGGTGCGCGCGAGGAAGAAGCGCCCGATGCTCGCGTCGAAGAACGTGCCGTCGGGGCGCACGAAGCGATAGCTGCCTTCCATCGTGCCCCACTCCGTGCGCAGCGGGCAGCGGCTCATGTACTCGAACGACGCGCCGGGCACGAGCTCGGGTTGCTCGCCGACGACGCCCGGTCCGCGCACTTCGCGCGTCTCGTTGTGCGCGTCGCGGATCACCCAGTGCCGCGAGAGCAACTTCGCTGGGCGCGTGCCCTCGTTGGTCAGGATCACGCGGTACACGTACTGGTACTCGTTGCGATCGGGGTCGGACTGATCGGCGAGGTACTGCGCCGCCACGCGCACGCGGATCCCATCCGTGACCGTGTCGGAGTGCCCGGTTTCCATCGCCGCCGTGGGGGAGTCGGAACTGCGCGCTGCCATGCGCGGATGATATCAGGCCGCGCACCCCGTCCGGCAAGCGCGCGCGTGCGCGGCCTTCGCTTGCGCCTCCATGCAGCGGATGCTCCGATGTCCGCCGCTGCGCCGCGCGTCCGGGCGCCGCGCTCGCGATGCGCGCCTACCCCGCCACGTTCTACCAGGACCTCGATCGCACGGCGCGGCCGTCCGCGCGCGTGGTGGTGCCGCTCCTGATGCGCTGGATCCGCCCGCGCGCGGTCGTCGACGTCGGCTGCGGGGACGGCAGCTGGCTGGCGGAGTTCGCCGCGGCGGGCGCCGAGCACGTGCACGGGCTGGACGGCGACTGGGTGCGCGAGGACCAGCTCAAGATCCCGCGCGCGAGCTTCCAGCGCTGCGCGCTCGACCAATCGATCAGCGTCGCGCGCCGTTTCGACCTCGCGGTGTCGCTCGAGGTCGCCGAGCACCTGCCGCAGGCGCGCGCGGCGGGCCTCGTGCGCGATCTCGCGCAGCTCGCGCCGGTCGTGCTGTTCTCGGCGGCGATCCCCGAACAGGGCGGATTGAATCACGTCAACGAGCAGTGGCCCGACTGGTGGGCGGAGCTGTTCGCGCGCGAGGGGCTGCAGGCCGTCGACGCGCTGCGCTGGCGGCTGTGGAACGAGGCCGACGTCACGTGGTGGTACAAGCAGAACATGCTGCTGTACGCGACGCCCGCGGCGCTCGAGCAGAACCCTGAACTCGCCGCCGCGCGCGCGAGCTCGCCCACCGGCGTCGCGCGCCTCGTGCATCCGCACAAGTACGCGGAGGCGCTGCGCAGCGGACGACCGAGCCTGCGGCGCTGGTTGAAGATGGCGCCCGCGGCGCTGCGCGACAGCTTCGGCGGGGGACGCTAGCGATGCCGCTGAGCTTGAGCCTGCAGCGGCGCTTCGGCTACGGCGGCAAGAAGCATCCGTGGCGCCGCGGCGTGTTCCGCTTCCTCTCGGGCACCGTCGCGCGCCGCGCGGGCGGCGGGATCACGTTCGCCGACGACGACGAGGTGCTCGCGCGCGTGCGCGCGGATCTCGGGCTGCCGCCGGGTCCGCGCGTCGATCACTACGTCGACGAGCTGCGCGCCGAGCGGCCGCTGATCGAGGCGTTCGAGCTCGCGGGCACGCGCCACGGCCGCGTCGAGGACGCGAGCTGGGACGCGCGCCTCGTGCGCTGCCGCGGCGTCGTCGCGCTGTACTACGGCCTGCTGCGCGAGCTGCGCCCCGCGGTCGTCGTCGAGACCGGCACCGCGGCCGGTTCGCTGACCTCGTTCGTGATGGCGGCGCTCGCGCGCAACGCGCACGGCCGGCTGATCTCGATCGACATCCCGCCGGTCGCCGGCAAGCTGCAGATGAACCTGTCGGTCGCCGCGGAATCGGTCGGCTTCTTCATCCCGCCCGCGTACCGCGAGCGCTGGACGTACCTCGAGGGCGACGCGAAGCGGCTCCTGCCGCGCGTGCTGGCCGAGGAACGCGTCGACGTGTTCATCCACGACAGCCTGCACACCGTCACGCACATGCTGTTCGAGTACGCGGTCGCGCGCGCGCTGCTGCGCGAGGGCGGCCTGATCCTGTCGGACGACATCCTGTGGAACGATGCGTTCGCGTCGTTCCTGCACGCCAATCGACTGTACGGCTACGCGCCGTTCTCGCAGCCGGGCACCGGCGTCGTCGTCAATCGCTTCGACAGCTTCGAGAAGCAGTCCGGCATCGGCCTGGCCGACGCGTGAACCCGCCGTGGGTCCCGCTGCGCTTCGGCGCGGTCACCGGATCCGCGCCGCGGCCGCTCTCCGACGAGCTCTGCGCGGTCGTCGCGGCGTGGGCCGAGCACGGGCGCATCGAAGCGGGTGCGCCGCTCAAGCCCGGCCGCGTCTGGCGCGTCGGCGCCGCGGCGATCAAGGTCTACCCCGAGCGCAGCGGCTGGTTCGATCGCCTGCGCGGCTCGCCTGCGCGGCGCAGCGCGCTGCTGCACGCGCGCATCGCTCCGGTGAAGAGCCCGGCGCCGCTGTGCTTCCTCGAGCGGCCGCGCGGCGGCGCGAGCTTGCTCGCGAGCGAGTTCGTCAACGGCAGTTTCCTGCACCTGTTGTGGGGCCAGGACGCGGCCGCGATCGCCGCGTTCCCCGCGTTCGTCGCCGGCATGCACGACGCGCGCGTGTTCCACGGCGACCTGCACGCGGGGAACATGCTGTGGGACGGGAGCGCGTGGCAGTTGCTCGATCTCGACGGGCTGCGCCATCCGCTGCGCACGCTGTTCACGCGCGAGCTCGTGTTCGATCACTGGGGTCGCCTGCACTTCGCGGTCGCGCGCGCTCCGGGCATGCGCGCGTCGTTCGAGCAGTATCTCGCGCTGCGCGGGCTGCGCTGGGATCGCGACGTCGCGTGGCGCGAGGTCGAGCGCTCGTCGGAGCTCGTCGCGCGGATCCGGAAGCGGAGCTCGCCGTGAGCGCGCCGCTGCGCGTCGACTGGTTGCAGGTGCTGCAGACGCCGCTGCGGATGGCGCACGCGCTGCAGGTGATCCGCAGCGCCGACGCACTCGCGCGGCGCGGGCACGAAGTGCGGGTCTTCGTGCGCGGCGGCGCCGCGGAGGCTGCGCTCGAGACGGCGCTCGGGCGCGCGCCGGCCGCGCGACTGCGCGCCGTCGAGCTGCCGGCGCACAAGGGGCTTGCGGGACTCGCGCTGCGCGCCTCGATCGCGCGCTTCGCGCTCGGCGCGCGCGGCGAGCGCGCGTGGATCGCGCGCGAGCTGCGGCTGGCGCGCTTCGCGCTGCGCTTCGGCGTCCCGCTGGTCTTCGAGTTCCACAACCTCGAGCACGTGCTCGCGGCCGAGACGGGCCGCGCGGCGGAAGCGGAGCGCACCCGCGCCGACGAGCGGCGGATCGCCGCGCGCGCACACGGGCTCATCGCGATCAGCGCGCCGCTCGCGGAAGACATCGCGCGCGAGCTCGCGCCGCCGCGCGAGGTGGCGGTCGTTCCGGACGGCGTCGACCTCGCCGCGTTCGCGCCGCACACGGCGCGCGTCCCGCTCGGCGCGCCGATCCGCGTCGCGTACGCGGGCAGCTTGTACGCGCACAAGGGCGTCGACGCGCTGCTCGAGATGTCCGCCGAGCTCGCGCGGCGCGCCGGTGCCGGCGCGTTCCGCCTGGCGATCGCAGGCGGCGAGCCGGCGAGCGAGCTCGCGCGACTGCGCGCGCACGCGCGCGCGGACCTCGTCGAGTTCACCGGCTCGCTCGATCCGCGCGCGGTGCCGGAGTTCCTGCAGCGCGCCGACGTGCTCGTGCTGCCGAGCGGCGCCGAGTCGCGCTCGCAGCGCTACACGTCGCCGCTCAAGCTGTTCGAGGCGCTGGCGAGCGGCGTTCCGATCGTCGCCGCGCCGAGCGTCGCGCATCGCAGCGTGCTCGACGAGGCACAGATCGCGACGCTCGCGGCCGGAAGCTCGGGCGCCGAGCTCGCGGCGGCCGTGCTCGCGCTGTGCGCCGATCCCGTTGCGGCGCGCGAGCAGGCGCGGCGCGCGCGCGCGGCCGCCGAGCGCTACTCGTGGGATGCGCGCGCGGCCGCGCTCGAGCGCGCGCTCGCCGCTGCGATCGCCGGCGCGTCGCGCTGAACCCAATTGCGATACCAGATCTCGAGCGCGAGCAGCGCCCACAACAGCTCGCCGTGGTTGCGCGCGCGCCGGCGGTGCTCGCGCAACAGCGTCGCGATCGCGCGCGGTTCGAGCCAACCGTCGGCGGCGAGCCGGCTCGCGCCGAGATAGCCGTCGGAAAGCGGCGCGAGCTCGCGGCGGAACCAGCGGCCGAGCGGCGTGCCGAAGCCGCGCTTCTTGCGCTGCAGCACCTCGGCCGGCACGCGGCCCTCGAGCCAGCGGCGCAGCAGCCACTTGCCGTTGCCGTCGCGGATCCGACAGCGCCCCGGCAGCGTGCGCGACCACTCGACGAGCGCGTGGTCGAGAAGCGGACTGCGCAGCTCGAGCCCGTGCGCCATGCTCGCGCGATCGGCCTTCGTCAGGATCAGCCCGGGCAGCGTGTGCGCGAGGTCGAACGACACCATGCGCTCTTCGAGGTCGCCCTCGCCGCACAGGTCGAGCTCGAGCTCGCTCTCGACGTCGCGCGCGCGCAGCGCCAGCGCGCGCGGGCCGTACAACTCGACGCGCAGCGCGCGCTCGGCGGTCGCGAGGTGCTCGACGTACGCGTGCTCCGGCGTGCCGAGCCGATCGCGCAGGCCGCGCGCGAGCTTCCACGCCTTGAAGCCGTGGTTCGGCAGCCGCGCGAGCACGCCGCGGTACACCGCGGCGCGCGCGCCGGAGGCATTCGCGTGCTCGGCGCGCGCGAGCGCCTGTCGGTAGCGCGTGTAGCCGCCGAACAGCTCGTCGCCGCCGTCGCCCGTTAGGCACACGGTGACCTGCGTGCGCGCCAGGCGACACACCAGCGCGGTCGGCAGGTGCGACGGATCCGCGAACGGCACGTCGACCTGCGCGAGCACGCGCTCGACCTCGTCGAGCATCGTCGGCTCGTCGAGGTCGAACACCGTGTGCTCGGCGCCGAAGTGCTGCGCGGTCGCGCGCGCGTGCTCGGCCTCCGACTCCTCGCCGCGCGAGAACGCGACGGTGAACGTGCGCACGGCGCGGCCGAGCTGGCGGCTCATCGAGTCGAGCACCGCGCACGAGTCGATGCCGCCGGACAGCAACAGGCCGAGCGGCACGTCGGATTCCAGGCGGCACGCGACGGCCGCGTCGAAGCGCGGGCCGAACTCGGCGAGCGCGGTCGCGTCGTCGATCGCGCGCGGAGTCGGCGGCGGAGGCGACCAGTAGCGGCGCCGCTCGCGGCCGCGCGCGTCGATGCGCAGCCACGAGCCGGGTTCGAGCTGTTCGATGCCGCAGAATCCGCTGCGCGGTGCATCGACGTAGCGCTGCGAGAGCACGTCGTCGAGCGCCAGCGGGTCGAGCTCGCGCTGCGCGCCCTCGCGGCCCGGCTCAGCCCGCGCGAACAGCGCGCGCGGCTCCGATGCGAACGCGAGCACGCCGTCGCGCTCCTCGAGGTACAGCGGCTTCTTGCCCAGGCGATCGCGCGCGAGCAGCAGCACCTGCCGGCGCGCGTCCCACAGCGCGAACGCGAACATGCCGTGCACGCGCTCGAGCATCCGCTCGCCCTCTTCCTCCCACAGGTGCACGAGCACCTCGGTGTCGGAGCGCGTCGTGAACTTGTGCCGCGGCGCGAGCTCGGCGCGCAGCGCGCGGTGGTTGTAGATCTCGCCGTTCAGCACGACGCGCACGCTCGCGTCCTCGTTCGCGATCGGCTGCCAGCCGCCTTCGAGATCGATGATCGACAGGCGCGCGTGCGCGAATGCGATCCGACCGTCGCTCCAGACGCGGCGACCATCGGGACCGCGGTGCGCGAGCGCTTCGCCCATGCGGCGCGCGGCGTCCGCATCGGCGCTCGATGGCGTCGCGGAGCCGAGTCGGAGGAAGCCGGCGATCCCGCACATCGAGCGTCGGATGATACACTCGCACGCTCGCCTTCCATGAGCACGACTTCCGCGCCCGCGCAGCCGCGTTTCACGGTCGTGTTCCTGCTCGGCGTCGCGCACTGCGGCTCGACGCTGCTCGGGCGCACGCTCGGCATGCACTCGCAAGTGCACTGCGTCGGCGAGCTGCTGCGCGTCGCGGAGGCGCTCGAGGCGAAACTGCCGTGCGGCTGCGGCGCGCAACTGCGCGACTGTCCGCACTGGGCGCCGCGGCTGCCCGGGCTCGAGAAGGCGACGAAGCTCGATTACGAGCGCTTCGATCGCGCGCTGCTCGAGGGACTGGCGATCCGCGCGGGGAAGTCGATCGCGTTCGATCTGTCGAAGACGCGCGCGTGGCGGTTGGCGCGGCGCTGGCGCGACGAGCGCGTCGGGTTCGTGCACCTCGTGCGCGATTCGCGCGGCGTGATGTCGTCGACGGTGCGGGCGGGGACGGAGCTCGATCGGCCGCTGTCGAAGCACGTGAAGTGGTCGAAACGGCTCGTCAAGTTCGCGCGGAAGAATCCGCAGCGGTGCCACTCGCTCTTCTACGAGGACTTGTGCACGGATCCGCGGGCCGAGCTCGCGCGGTTGTGCGCGTTCCTCGGGATCGCGTTCGAGCCGGCGGTGCTGCGACCGGCGGATGCGGTGCACCACTTCGTGCACTCGAGCGCGTCGGGCTATCTGAAGGGCTCGAACGAGATCGCGCTCGACGAGCGCTGGCGGCGCGAGCTCACGGCGGATCAGATCGAGGCGATCGAGAAGAAGATGCGCAAGATCCCGGAGCTCGCCGAGCGTTACCTCGCGGTGACTGCGCGCTGAGTCGGGCTCCGGGGTACAAGGAGTTCGTGATGCAGCGGCTCGTGGAGACTTCTCGTACGCGCTTCTTCCGCAGAGGCTGTATCGCGCTCGGCGTCACCGCGGCGGCACTGCTTCTCTTTCTCCTCTACCAGTTCGTCTTGTCGCCGATCGGCTACCAGCTGGTCCACGCGGCGGAGCTCGAGCGTAGATTCGGATTCGAGTACGGCTCGCCGTACCTCGGCGAAGGCGACTGCATCGCGGAGCTCCTCGAGCTCTCCGTGATCACTCCTGGCGGCGCCTTCGCAGCCGCTGGGATCAAGCGCGGGGAGATCGTCTCGCCAACGGCGCGACTCAGCATCAGCAAGTTCTTCATGCTGCTGGGTGGCCTCGAGCGAGGCGAGACCGCCGCGCTCCTGCTCCGGACTCCGCAGGCGACCGGTTGTTGGCGGGATTGGCCGGAGCGGATCGTGACGATCGTCGCGCCCTAGCGTCGCAGCGCCGGCGCACTCGTGGGCTGCTTGCGTTTCTCCTCCGCGACGCGATCGAACAGCTCGCGCGTGCGAGCGGCCATCGCGGCGACCGATCTTGATGCGGCGGACGTGCGGGCTGCCTTCGCCGCGGCGGCGCGGCGTTCGGCTGGCAGCCACGCGACGAGCTCGTGCGCGAGCTCCGGCGCCGAACCGGCGCGCACGACCGATCCGCAGTTCGCGTCGACGACCTCGGCGGCGCCGTTCGCATCGCTCGTCACGACCGGCACACCCGACGCGAGCGCTTCGAGCGTCGCGTTCGCGAACGCGTCGTAGCGCGTCGGCAGGCAGAAGAGATCCGCCGCGGCGTGGTAGCGCTCGACGTCGCGCCGCTCGCCGGTGAACACGACGGCATCGGCGACGCCGAGCTCGCTCGCCATCCGCTCGTAGTGCGGCCGCTGCGCGTCGCCGCCGACGACGAGCACGCGCGCGCGCGGTGCGACGGCTCGCAGCGCGACGGTCGCCTGCAACAGGAGATCGAGTCCCTTGCGCCCGAAACCCGACCCGACGAACAGCACGAGCGGATCCGCGTCGGCGAGCCCGAGCTCCGCGCGCACGGCGGCACCGTCCGTTGCGCGCCGCGTGGGGGCGAAGCGCGTGAGATCGACGCCGTTGTGCACGACCTCGACGCGCGCCGGATCGCCGCCGTACCGCGCGAGCAAGTCGCGCCGCACCATGTCGGAGTTGCAGATCGCCAGCCGATACGCACCGGGCGCGAGCGCGCGCCGCTCGATCGCGAGCGCGATCGCCTGCTTCGGCTCCGGCAGCCGCAGCGTCCGCTCGAGCGGCGACCGCGTCTCGGCGTGCGCGTGCTCGAGATAGCTCGCGTGGCAACCGCCGCCCAGGCGCACGACGTCGTGCGTCCACGTCTTGCCCAGGCCGACGACGAGGTCGTAGCGCGAGAGGCGCACGTGCTTCTCGACCGCCCGCGCGAAGCTCCACATCCGCTGCGCCGCGCCCAGCGCGAGCGGCCGCACGCGCTCGAACTTCACGCGCGGATGCGGCGCCTGCTCGTGGCTGCGGCACACGATCACGACTTCGTCGCCGCGCTGTGCGAGCTCGGCGGCGAGCCCGTTCATGTAGCGCTCCGTGCCGCCGGTCGCCGCCTGGCGCATGTGGACGAGCGCGATCCGCATCCGAACATCCTGCCCACCTCGCACGCCGATCACCAGCTCGTGCGGTGATCGCGAGCCGCGGCTTGAGCGCGTGCGCGCGCTTTCCTACCGTCCGCGCGTGTCCGCGCGCTCGCTCACGCTCGCCCACGTCGACGCCGAGTCCGGATTCTCCGGCGGCGAAGTGCAGGTGTTCCTGCTGCTGGAGGGGTTGCGCGAGCGCGGCCATCGCTGCGTGTTGTTCGCGCCGCCCGGCAGCCGCGCGGCCGCGCACGCGCTCGAGCGCAAGTTCGACGTGCGCGCGGTGCCGATGCGCAATCAGCTCGACGTGCCCGGGTACTTCGCACTGCGCCGAGAGCTCGGCGCGCTCGAGCCCGACCTCGTGCACCTGCACACCGGGCGCGCCGCGTGGCTCGGCGGTCTGGCGGCGCGCTCGCTCGGCCTGCCCGCGATCGTCACGCGGCGGATGGACCGGCGCGTGTCGCGCGGCGTGCTGACGAAGCTCGTCTACGGCGCGCACGTGCGCGCGGTCGCCGCGATCTCGCCGGCGATCCGCGACGAGCTCGCGCGCGCCGGCGTCGACGCGGCGAAGCTGTCGGTGATCGCGAGCTCGTTCGATCCCGCGCGCATCGCGACGCGCGCGGGCCGCGAGCTCACGCGCCGCGGCGAAGGCGTGACCGGCGACGAGCCGGTGCTGCTCGTGCTCGCGTCGCTCGTGCGCCGCAAGGGCCACGACGTGCTGCTCGAAGCGCTGGCGCGGCTGCGCGCGGACGGATTGCGGCCGCGGCTGTGGATCGCCGGCGAGGGCTCCGAACTGGTCGCGCTCGACGCGCAGGCGCGCAAGCTCGAGCTGCGCGAGCAGGTGCGCTTCCTCAAGGGCCGCGCGGACGTCGGCGAGCTGCTCGCGGGCTGCGACGTGTGCGTGCTGCCGAGCCGGCAAGAGGGGCTCGGCGTCGCCGCGCTCGAAGGCCTCGCGGCCGAGCGGCCGGTCATCGCGAGCCGCGTCGGCGGTCTCGCGACGCTGATCGAGCACGAGGTCAGCGGCCTGCTCGTGCCGCCCGAGGATCCCGCCGCGCTCGCCGCCGCGCTCGCGCGCGTGCTGCGCGATCCGGCGCTCGCCGCGCGCCTCGCGCGCGCCGGCCGCGAGCGCGCGCTCGCGGCGTTCGCGCCACAGCGCATGGTCGATGCGTACGAGGAGCTGTACCGCCGCGTGCTCGCGTGAGCTCGTTGTGGTACGAGAAGCGCATGTCGGCGTCCCCGGCCCGCACCCCGATCTCCGCGTGCATCATCGCGATGGACGAGGAGGAGCGGATCGGCGCGTGCCTCGACGCGCTGTCGTTCTGCGACGAGATCGTCGTCGTCGACAGCCACTCGACCGACCGCACGCGCGAGCTCGCCGCCGCGAAAGGCGCGCGCGTGATCGAGCGCGACTGGCCCGGGCACGTCGCGCAGAAGGAATTCGCGGTCCGCGCCGCGACGCACGAGTGGGTGCTGTGCGTCGACGCCGACGAGGTCGTCAGCCAAGAGCTGCGCGGCGAGATCGAGGCGCTGCGCGGCGCGCTCTCCAACGCCGGGCCCGCCGGCTACGACTTCCCGCGCTGCACGTACTACTTCGGCCGCTGGATCCGCCACGGCACCTGGTATCCCGACCGGCAACTGCGGCTGTTCGACCGGCGGCGCGGACACTGGGGCGGCCGCGATCCGCACGACCGCGTCGAGCTCGACGGATCGCGCGCGGCGCTCGCCGGCGAGCTGATGCACTGGCCGTACCGCGATCTGTCCGAGCACCTCGCGACGATCGACCAGTACACGACGATCATGGCGCGCGGGCTGCACGAGCGCGGCGTGCGCGCCGGCTGGTCGGATCTGCTGGTGCGGCCGCTCGTGCGCTTCCTGCGCTTCTACGTGCTGAAGCTCGGCTTCCTCGAGGGCTGGCGCGGGCTGTGGCTCGCGTGCGTCGCCGCGCACTACGTGCGGTTGAAGTACGCGAAGCTGTTGCTGCTGCAGTCGCCGCCCGCGCCTCCGCTAAGCTCGCGGCCACGATCGTGATGCGCGCCCTCTTCCTCTGCATCGTCTTGTCGAGCGCGCTCGCCGCGCAGGCCTCCTACGCGCTGCAGCGCGGCGCGCAGGCCGCGCCGGCCGTCGAGGTGTACGCCGAGGGGAAGGAGCTGCGCGCGGCCGTCGAGCGGCTCGCGTCGCTCGCGCGCGCGAGCGGCGCGCGCGAAGTGCGGCTCGCGCGCGCCGACGCCGCGAGCGGAGGCGGCGACCCGCGGCTGCCGCGCATCGTGCTCGGCACCGCTACCGATCCGCTCGCGCGCGCGCTGGCCGAGCGGCTCGGCGCGGTGTTCCAGGGCCGCGGCTTTTCGTTCCTCGGCCGCGAGTACGCGCTGCCCGGCGACGCGCTGATCGCGACCTTCGAGGATCCCGAGCGCGCCGGCCTGCCGCTCTCGCTGTACGTCGGCGTGACGCCCGAGGGACTGGCCGACTTCGTGCACGACCTCGAGCTGCGCTCGACCAGCGCGTTCTCGACGTGGCGCCGCGGCGAGCTCGAGCGCGAGGGCACGCTCGCGCTGCGCGCGGCCGCGTCGCGCGACGCGCGCGCCGGCCAGTACGAGGCGCAGCTGTCGACCGATCGGCAGGAGCGCCGGCGCGCGCGCATCGAGTCCGATCGGCGCGTCGAGCTGCGCGGTTTCCGCATCGAGGGCCCCGCGCGCATCGACGAGGAACGCGTCAGCGCGTACGCGGCCGCGGCGTCGCGCGTGCGCCACCAGGTGCTCGAGTGGGCCGCCGCGGATCCGTCGGCGGCGCCGCCCGAGCTGCGCATCGTCGCGCACGACACGCCGGCCGAGATGCGCGCGCTGCTCGAGCGCGTCGACCTGTCGATCGACCGCCACGCCGCGCGCACGGTGCACGTGCTGCTCGCGCCGGGCCTGCCCGACGACGGCGGCGCCGGCGTCGCGCGCGAGACCGCGCGCGCGGTGCTCGGCGAGCCCGCGCTGCCTTGGCTGCTCGACGCGGTCGGCGGGCTGCACGCCGAGCAGCACTGGGGCCGCAAAGGCACCGAGTGGCTGGCGTGGCTGCACGATGCCGGGCTCGCGTTGCCGATCGCCGAGCTCGTCGATCCGACCGCCGCGCAGCGCTACTCGCCGCACCGGCTGCGCCCGCAGCGCGGCATGCTGCTCGGCAAGCTGCTCGCGGGGCGCGGCGCTCCGTACGTGCGCGCACTGTGGCGCGGCGAAGGCGCGGCCGAACTCGCCGGCGACGCGGCGCTGCAGAGCGCGTGCGACGCGCTGCTCGCCGAGTCGCGCGAGCAGCACTCGGCAAACATCGCAGCGCGCCGCTCGACCGCGCGCGCGCTGCGCGAGCAGTGGCCCGCGCTGCGCGGCTTCGTCGCGACCGGCATCGGCGTGCAGAGCGCGCGCTACGGCGAGACCGCGTGCGCCGACGACGTGCGGCGCGCGCGCGAGCTCGGCGCGAACGCATTCGTGTTCCCGTTCGCGTGCTGGGACCGGCGCGCGGATCCGGCGGCGCCCGGCCAACCCGAGGAGACCTGGCCGTTCAGCGACGCGACCGATCTCGAGATCGCGATCGAGCTCGAGCGCGCCTCCGGCAGCGTGCGCTGGCTCGCGCCGCAACTGCTGTCGAGCCCGAACGCCGGTCTGGCCGGCGAGGAAGTCCGCACGCGGCCCGAGCAGTGGGACGCGTACTTCGATCTGTCCGGGCGCGTGCTCGAGCACTACGCGCTGCTCGCCGAGCTGCTCGGCGCCGACGGGTTGTTCCTCGGCTTCGAGCTCGCGCAGTCGACGCGCGAACCGGTCGGCACGCGCGATCTCGAGAACGCACTCGCGGTGCGCGAGCTGCGCCACGCGCGCTGGCGCGAGCTCGCGCGCGCGGTGCGCCGCTCTACGAGCGCCGCGCTCGCCTACGGCGCGCGCTACGACGGCGAGACGGCCGAGTTCCCGGTGTGGGACGAGCTCGACGCGGTCGGTGAGCTGCTGTTCGAGCCGCTCGCGACGACGCGCGGCGTCGATCCGGACACGACGCGCGACGAGCTCGTCGTGGGCCTCTCGACGCAACTGGCCGAGCTCGCCGCGCACGCGCGCAAGGTCGGCAAGCCCGCGTTCGCGCTGGCCGGCTGTCCGGCGCGCGAGCGCGGCTGGGAGCGGCGCGGCGCGCGCGTCGGCCCGGTCGCGCAGGACGCGCAGCGGCTGTGGTACGACGCGCTGGCGCGCGCGCTCGCGCAGCTCGGGCCGTCCGACCGTCCGTCCGGCGTGTTCCTGTGGGCGCTCGAGCCGGGCAGCGAGCCCGGGCGCTTCGATCCGCTGGGCACGCCGTCCGAGGCGTTCCTGCCCGACGTGCTGCGCTCGCGCTGACGGGCTCGAGTCCCCGCCGCGCGGTTTCCGAGGCTCCGCGTGCAACCGCCGCCGCGCTCGCGCATCTTGAGGAGCGCAGCATGATCTCGAGCGAGACACGCCCCGCGGCGCCCGCCGCGCCGCGCAAATCCGCGCGCAAGCCGACCGGCGCACTGCCGGCCGAGGCGCCCGTCGCGGCGCTGCGCGGCGTCGGCGCCGCGAGATC
>SCVU01000723.1 GCA_004296785.1 Planctomycetota bacterium | reverse complement strand
CGGTGGTCGTACGCCCCCAGTTCGTGAATCACCGGAGTGACTGACATGAAATCGAGAATCGTCTTCATCGGCCTGGCCCTGGCCAGCGCGTCCTGTTCCAACATGCCGTGGCAACGCCAGCGCGACGTGGACCGCGACCTGGTCGCGCACGTGGCCGATTCGGATCGCAGTGGGATCGAGGAAGCCCGCGCGGCGCGCAACCAGGCTGCAGACGCCTGGGACGCCGCGAAGCGCAACACCGAGATCGCGAAGGATCAATTGAGCCTGGCGCGCAAGGAGGCGGACGTGGCCGAGGCCGAGCTCGACATGTCCCTCGCGGCCGTGAAGATGGCCGAGAAGGGCACGACCGAGGAGCTGGCGAAAGCCAAGGAAGCGCAGCACGAGCACGAGCTGATCGAGAAGTGCGTCGAGGAGCGGATCGAGTGGCGCGAGCTCGACGTCGAACGGTCCAAGGCGCGCGCGGAGCTGTCGGAGCGCAGGCTCGAGCTCACCGAGGCGCAAGTCGAGCTCGCACGCGCACAGGCCGTGCGCGCGCTCGATCGCCCCGAAGCGAAGCAGGTCGACGTCGGTGACTACGAGTACGCGGTGCGCAAGCACGAGAAGGCCGTGGCCATGGCCGAGCTCGAGGTCGATGCCGTCGAGCGCGAAGCGCGCCTCGCGCACGAGAAGTTCGAACGCGCCGTCGGCGTCGTGCCGGCCAGCTACCGGACGCGCTCGGCCAACCTCGACACGGAGGTCGTGTACAAGGACGACGGCTACGAGCCGGCCGATCGCCGCGCGACAACGCTGGGTTCGAAGAACTAGCCGCGCCGTTCCGGCCGGCGGCGCAGCGCGCCGCCGGTCGGAGCCCTGTTCCGCGCCGCCGCGCCGGCGCGTCCGTTCGATGCTGACTACGGAGCGCCGAGCACGACGCGCACGCGGTGCTCGCCGCCGTCGTCGAGCCAGGGAATCGCGTCGGGATCGACGGGCGCGCCGTCCAACGTCGCGCTCGCGACGCCCCTGCAGCGCCGCTGCGGATTCTCGAGCGCGATCGAGTAGCGCGTCGCGCCGCGGCGCCACGTGATCGACATCGCGGGCCACGACGACGGGATGCACGGCTTCAGCGCGAACGTCGCTCCGTGGCTGCGCAGGCCGACGATGCCCTCGAGCGCGACGCGGTACATCCAGCCCGCCGCGCCGGTGTACCAGGTCCAACCGCCGCGCCCGCGGTGCGCCGGGTGGTCGTAGACGTCGCCGGCGACGGCATACGGCTCGGTCATGTAGCGCTGGACCTCGGTCGGCGTGCGCGAGTGATTGATCGGATTCAGCATGTGGAAGTACTCGGCGGCTTCGTCGCCCCAGCCCAGGCGCGTGAGCGCGAGCACCGTCCACAGCGCGGCGTGCGTGTATTGACCGCCGTTCTCGCGGATGCCCGGCAGGTAGTCGCGCACGTAACCGGGATCGAGCGCGCCGCGATCGAAGGCGGGGGAAAGGAGCAGGATCACGCGCGACGAGCGGCGCACGAGATGCGAGCGCACCGCGTCCATCGCGCGTTCCGCGCGCTGCGGCGCCGCCGCGCCCGACAGCACGGCCCACGACTGCGCGACGGAATCGATGCGGCCCTCTTCGCTGCCGGCCGAGCCCAACGGCGTGCCGTCGTCGAAGTACGCGCGCCGGTACCACTCGCCGTCCCAGCTCTGCTCGAGCATCGCTCCCAGTCGCGCGCGCTCGCTGCGATAGCGCGCGGCCCGCGGCTCGTCGCCGCGCTCCTCGCACAACGCCGCGTACGTGCCGAGGATCATGTGCAGGAACCAGCCGACGAACACGCTCTCGCCGCGGCCCTGCGGACCGACCCGATCGTAGCCGTCGTTCCAATCGCAGCTGCCCATCAGCGGCAGGCCGTGCTGGCCGACGGTCGTCGAGCGATCGATCGCGCGCAGCGCGTGCTCGAACAGCGTGGCCGTCTCGGCCGAGCGCACCGGTGTCCCGTACGCCTGCGCGGCCCCGGCCGGAACCGGCGCCGCTTCGAGGAACGGCACGCGCTCGTCGTACACGGCGTGGTCGCCGCTCGCGTCGGCGTACTGCGCCAATGCGTACGGCAGCCACAACAGATCGTCCGAGCAGCGCGTGCGGATGCCCGACCCGCTGGTCGGATCCCACCAGTGTTGCACGTCGCCCTCCGCGAACTGTCGCGCGGCCGCGCGCAGGATGTGCTCGCGCGCGAGCTCCGGTCGCGTGAGCAGCAGCGCGAGCACGTCCTGCAGCTGGTCGCGAAAGCCGAACGCGCCGCTCGACTGGTAGTAACCGGAGCGCGCCCAGACGCGACACGAGAGGTCCTGGTAGAGCAGCCAGCGGTTGACGAGCAGGTCGAACGAGTCGTCCGGCGTCGACAGGTGCACGGCATCGAGCGTCGCATCCCACGCGGACTCCACCGCCGCGAGCTCGCGCGCCGCTTCCGCCGCGGAGGCGAAGCGCAGGATCAGCGCGCGCGCCGCGTCGGCGTCGACGGCCTGGCCCAGCAGGAACACGATGCTCTTCGCCTCGCCGGCCGCGAGGTCGACCGCGACGTGGAGCGCGGCGCACGCGTCGTGCCCCGGTCCGAAGCGCTGCGACAGGCGCGGTCGCGCGAGCGCGGCGGCGCGCTGCAGCGACCCGTTGCGACCGAGGAAGTCCGTGCGGTCGCCGGTCGCCGACATCACGCGCTCGCTGCTCGCGGCGAATGCCACGCGCGCCGCGTGGCGCTCGTTGTGCGGATTGCGCGCGAGCACGGCGCCCGAGCCCGGATCCTGCTCGGTCACGACGAGCGGCGACGGGCCCGGTCGCGGCGCGCCGAGCGACCACGCGTTGTAGGCGATCACTGCGATGCTCCGCGTGCGATCGGAGTGGTTCGCGAGCGTCAGCAACGAGAGCTTGACCGGTTCCGTGCGCGCGACGAACACGGCGAGCTCCTGGCGCAGCCCGTCGGCGTCGCGCTGGAAGCGCGTCACACCGGCTGCGTGCCGGATCAGCCACGCCGGAGACCGCGGAGTCCGGCGCAACGGGCCCGGCGTCGCCGCCCACACGCGACCGTCGTCCTCGTCGCGCAGGAAGATCGCCTCGGACGTCGGATCGGTGAGCGGATCGTTCGCGAACGGAGTCAGCCGATTCTCGCGGCTGCTCTCGCACCACGTGTACGCGGAGCCGCGCTCGCTGACGAGCGTGCCGAAGTTCGGGTTCGCGATCACGTTGGCCCACGGTTGAGGCGTCTCGCGATCGCCGTCCAGGTGGATCACGTACTCGCGGCCGTCGCGCGTGAATCCGCCGAGCCCGTTGTCCATCGACAGCGGCGGGAGCGGGATCGCCGCGTGGCGCGCCGGTTCGTCCGACAGCGGCTGGTCGAGGCAGCGGACGGCGCCGATCTCTTCGCGCTCGAGCTGCCGCGCGAGATCGCCGGCGTTCCCCGGCAGCACCGCGCGCGCCAGCGCGCAGACCACCGTCAGCTCCGGCGCGGACAGGCCCTCGGTCCGCAGCAGGAACACGCCGCCCGGTCGATCCTTCCACACCGCCCACGGTCCGCTCTCGACGATGCGCTGCAGCTCTTCGTGCGTCTCGTCGCGATAGCTGGCGGGATGCTCGTTCAGGATCACCGCGTCGCAGCGCAGGCCCTTCAGGCGCCAGTGCTCCTGCGCCATCAGCACCTGGCGAACGAGGGCCATGCCGCCCGCGTCGTCGACCCGCACGACGACCATCGGGAGATCTCCCGAGATCCCGTGGCGCCACAGGCTCGACTGGCCGAGCGTGTTCCGCGCCAGCGTGGCTTCATCGGCGCCGAGCGACGGATCGGAACCGAAGATGCGCGAGCCGAGGCGCTCGAACAGTTGCGCGTCCTCGACGCTGATCCCGAGGTGCCGGCGCGACACGAGTGCGTGCGTGTAGGCGAGCGCGAACGTGCGCGCGGCGATGCCGGGCTCGTGGTACTTGCGGATCAGCGCGCGCGCCGACGCCTCGTCGCTCGCGACGCCGGTCGAGAACGTCAGGCGCGCGAACGCGCCCGGCGCGATGCGCAGCCGCGTGCGCAGGCTGAAGATTGGATCCAACACCGCGCCCGTCGTGCCCGAGAGCGCGCGGCCGTCGAGCGCGCGCGGATCGTCGGGCGCGCGGCCGCGGCCGAGGAAGCGCGCGCGATCGGTCTCGTGCTCGATCGGTGCGCGCGCGGCGCCGTCGATCGAGAGCACGTGCAGCGCGATCATCCCTTGCTCGCCTCCCGAGCGCCGCCGCCGCCGCGCGATCAGCGCAGCGGACTCGGGCGCCCACTCGGTCTCGATGAAGAGCTTCGCGAACGCCGGGTGCGCGGCGTCCTCGGCCGGCGTCCCCAGCGAGAGCTCGACGTAGCTCGTGAGCTCGATCTCGCGCGGGCGCTCGCTGTGATTGGTCAGCGAGATCCGGCGCACCTCCACGTCGTCTTCGGGCGAGACGGCGATCTCGAGGCTCGTGTCGATCTCGTGATCGCGCCGCTCGAACGTCGCCTTCTCGCTGACGAACTCGACCACGTAGTGATCGGCGTGCGCGCCGATCGGATGGTGCGCGGCGGACCAGACTTGGCCGCTGTGCACGTCGCGCAGGTAGACGAACTGGCTGCCTGGATCGACGGTGCGGTCGGTGCGCGAGCGCGTGACCGCGCGGTCGCGGCAGCTGCTCGTGCCGCCGCCCGCGCTCGTCACGAACGCCACGTAACTCCCGTTCGACAGGATCTGCGCATGCGGGTGCGGCGTGTGCGGCGAGCGGATGCGCCGCGGCGCGCGCGCCGTGACGCCCGGCGCGACGGGTGCGTCCTCGACGGGGTGCGGCTCGCTGAGCGGAGCGCGTCGCGGGATGCGTTCCTGCAGCAGGAGCTCGGTCGCCTGAATCCGCCGATCGGCGTGGAAGCGCTCGACCATGCGGTCGCCGAGCAGCACGCGCGCGATCGCGAGCAGGCTCATGCCCTGGTGGTGCGCGAAGTACGCGCGCACGACGGCGCCGCTGTCGGCGTGCGCGCGTGGACGCGCGTCGCCCTCGTGCGGCTCGCGTGTCGAGTAGTCGATCGCGTCGTAGAACCCGAACTCGCCCGCGACGCCGTGTTCGAGCAGTCGCCGCAGGTTGTGCACCGCGGCCGCGGGATCGACCAGCGCGCCCAGCGCGGTCGCGTACGGAGCGACGACGAGCTCGTCGGCGAGACCGCGCTTGAGCCCGAGACCGGGCACGCCGAAGGCCTTGTACTGGTAGTTGCCGGCGCGGTCGACCAGATCGTACGCGGACTCCGAGATGCCCCACGGGACGCCGCGCTCCCGCGCGTAGGCGATCTGCCGCTCGACCGCGCGCTTGCACGACTCGTCGAGCAGCGTTCCCGGATACGTCCGCAGCATCAAGTTCGGCATCAGGTACTCGAACATCGACGCGCTCCACGACACCAGCGTCGGCGCGCCGTCGACGCTGACGACCGGGCGCCCGAGGCGGAACCAGTGGCTCTCGTCGACATCGCCCTTCGCGATCGCGAAGAAGCTGGCGAGGCGCGCTTCGGACGCGAGCAGGTCGTAGCACGCGCCGTCGAGCCGCGCGGCTCCGTGCTCGTCGGCCAGCCGGTAGCCGATCGCGAACAGCTTGCGCTCGGGATCGAGCAGGAAGCGGAAGTCCATCCCGTCGGCGAGCTGCTCCGCGCGACGCGCGAGGTCCAGCAGCCGCGCCGCCGCGCCCGCATGGTCGGCGGCCAACAGTCGGCAGCCCTGCGCGAGCGTGATCAGCGCGCACGCGAGATTGCCGCTGTCGACGGTGGACACGTAGCGCGGCGCGAGCGGCGCCAGGCTGCGCGTGTCGTACCAGTTCAGCAGGTGTCCGTGCTGCTGCTCCATGCCGCCGACGGTCGACAGCGCGAGCTCGAGCCGCTCGAGCAGCTGCTGCAGCGTCAGGAATCCGAGGTCGTGAGCGGCGAGCGTCGCGAGCAGCCCCATGCCGATGTTGGTCGGCGAGGTGCGGTGCGCGATGAGCGCGGGTCGTTCCTGGACGTTGTCGACCGGCAGTCCGTTGTCCTCGGTGCCGGCGTGCGAGTCGAAGTAGCCCCACGTGCGCCGCGCGACATCGAGCAGGAACGCGCGGTCGGCGGCCGAGATCGCGTGCCGCCGCTGCGCGGCCGGTCGACTGAGTCGCCAGGCGACGATCGGCGCCACCGCCCACAGCAGCAGGAACGGGAGCGCGAGCGGCAGTGCGCTCGGCCGCAGCACGGCCACCGCGGTGCCGAGGGCGAACGCCGCCAGCGGGCTCGCGGCCATCGCCGCGTAGAACGAGCCGATGCCGGTCGCGAACAGGCCGGCGGTGCGCGCGACGTGCGCGGCCGCGGTCTCCCAGTCGAGCAGCCGGCGTTGCGTGATCACGAGGCGCAGCAGCGTCCGCGCGATCGCGTCGACCATCTCCCACGCGTGGTAGGGCAGGAACACGAGCATCAACAGCGCCTGCGCGCACGCCGCGCTCAGCTCCTCGATCGCGCCGCGCAAGTACACGCGCGTGGCTCCGCGCTGCGGGCTCTGCCGCAGCAGGTCGAACAGCGACGTGACGAGCGGGATCGCGACCACGGCCAGTCCGCCGAGCGTCCACACGAGCGGTCGGCCGGGCAGGCTGGTCCACGCCGCGGCGAACAGCGCGATCAACGCCGGAGCGACCAGGCTGCGCCGCAGGTTGTCGAAGATCTTCCACTTGCTGATCCACGGCAGGCGGTTCTTCGCGAACCCGCCGCGCGTCGGCACGATCGGCAGCAGCCACGCGAGGATCTGCCAGTCGCCGCGCACCCAGCGGTGCTGGCGCCGCGAGTGCACGAGCACGTTGGCGGGGTAGTCGTCGACGAGCTCGAGGTCGGTGACCAGCGCGGTGCGCGCGTGCACGCCTTCGAACAAGTCGTGCGAGAGCAGCGCGTTCTCCGGTACGCGCCCGTCGACGGCGGCCCGGAACGCGTCGACGTCGTACAGGCCCTTGCCCGTGTAGACGCCCTCGTCGAACAGGTCCTGGTACGTGTTCGAGACGGCCGTCGTGTACGGATCGACTCCGGTGTGGCCGGAATAGACGCGCGCGAACAGCGATCCGGCCGCGCTCGCGTGCGTCACGCTGATGCGCGGCTGCAGGATGCCGTAGCCGTGCGTCACGCGCCCGACGAGCGGATCGAAGATCGGGCGGTTCAGCGGATGGCACAGGATCCCGATCAGCGAACGCGCGACGTTGCGCGGCAGCCGCGAGTCCGTGTCGAGCGTGAGCACGAAGCGCACCGACGCGAGCAGCGCGAGCTCGCCCACCTGGACCGTGAAGCCCGTGTCCGTCGCTCCGCGCAACAGGCGATTGAACTCCTCGAGCTTGCCGCGCTTGCGCTCCCACCCCATGTACACGCCTTCCTTGGGGTTGAAGCGACGCGCGCGGTGGAAGAGGAAGA
>SCVU01000722.1 GCA_004296785.1 Planctomycetota bacterium | reverse complement strand
CCATTTCCGCCACGCGAGCTAGGATGGTGCGCCCGAATCCCGACGCGCGCTGATACGCACCGCCCCGACCGAGCCAATCCCATGACCACGACGACCTCCCCGATCGACCTCAACATGACGATGGAGCAGATCCTCGCGCGCTATCCCTCCGCGCAGCGCGCGCTGTTCCAGCGCTACCACGTCGGCGGTTGCTCCTCCTGCGGCTTCGAGCCCGACGACACGCTCGCGCAGGTCTGCAAGGATCACAACCTGCTCGACACGACCTCCGTGGTGCAGACGATCCTCGCCGCGCACGAGGTCGATCAGAAGATGCAGATCGAGCCGAAGCAGGTGAAGGCGTGGCTCGATGCGGGCGAGCCGTTCCGCTTCGTCGACGTCCGCACGCCCGAGGAACTCGCGATCGCGAAGATCCCGCAGGCCGAGGCGCTCGACTACCAGGCGCCCGAGAAGTACATGCAGTTGCCGAAGGACACGAAGATCGTGTTCTCGTGCAAGAGCGGCATGCGCTCGATGGACGTCGCGTCGTATTTCATCGGTCACGGCTTCACGAACGTGTATTCCATGCGTGGAGGGATCAACGGCTGGCGCCAGCAGATCGATCCCTCGATCCCCGCGTACTGAGCGCAGGGCTCGCACGCGCCGCGGGCGCGAATCCGCCGCCGCACGGCCGTTTCTCGCGGCATCGCGCAACGCGATGCGAAGCTGCGGCGTCGCGCGCGCCGCGAAATGCACCGCTCACGGAAGGTTCTGAGCACGGCGCGCCGTTGGTTTGACCTCCAACGGAAGAAGGCCCCTTGTGCCCTTGCAGCCTCTCGATCGCTCGCTAGTCTGGGACTCGTCCGCTGCGGGACCTGCCACCTGCTTCGGATGGAGCGTTCTGCGCTCCGCCTCGGCAACGCGCCGAGGACACCTCGATGAGCCCCCCCTGCCAAGGCGTCGAGGTGCACGGGAGAGGACCTGCCATCTCTCCCGCACCCCCGGGCCCAACGGCCCGAGTGGGGAACCGCGCGGAGTCGCTTCCTTCGGGAAGCGAATCCTTTTTTTTCGGCGCGGCGTCGAGCTCGCGCCGCGCGCGACTACGCGGCGCGCGACGCGAGTGTGAGCGTCACAGTCCCGGATCCGTCCACTCGGACGTCGAGCCGGCGATCCGCAGTCGGCCGGAGCCCTTGTCGATCAACAGCGTCCGCCGCTCGCCCGCGTACTCGAGCGTCACGCTGCCGAAGTCGAGCGACTGACCGAAGCGATCGAAGCGCAGCGCGCGCTCCGGACCGAGCTCGACCTTGTCGATCCGCACGCCCTCGAAGACCGCGTCGGCCGACAGCACGCGCTCGCTGACCATCTCGCCCTGATCGAGCGGCGCGGGAACGACCGGATCGAAGCGCACGACGCGCCAGCCCGAGCCGTCGGGCTGGAACGTGATCGCGAGCGGGTGGTCGAGCCACGCCGCCTGGTTCTGCGTGCCGCGCACGTCGCGCGCGAGCAATTGGACCGCGCTCTCGAGCGACACCTCGTGCCGCGAGAACCACGCTGGGATCGCGAGCGCCGCGACGAGCGCGATCGCGAGCAGCGCGATCAACAGCTCGAGCAGCGAGAAACCCGCGCGCCGCACCGTGCTCACAGCTCCCAGTACGGCAGGCCGGTGATCGCGACGGTGCCCGGCGCGTTCAGGCGGATCTCGCCGGTGCACGGCTTGTACACCCAGCCGGTCGTGCCGTCCGCCGTCGCGGCGAACGCGTCGCTCGCGCCGAGCACGCGCAGCGTCGAAAGGCCGTTGATCGGATTCGCGGGCACGCCCGAGGTGAAACACGGGCGATGGGGGAAGCCGCTCATGCCGATCGCGCCGGTGTTGCCCCACGCGTCGGTCGCGAGCAACAGCTGCGGCAGG
>SCVU01000721.1 GCA_004296785.1 Planctomycetota bacterium | reverse complement strand
GCGGCGCGCATCGAGCCGGCGCCGGGCGAGCCGGGCGCGGCGCTGCCGTGGATCGAAGTCGCCGTCGCGTGGCCGCGGCCGAACCGCGCCGACGACATGCTCGACCGGCTGGCGCAGCTCGGCGTCGCGGCGATCCGGCCGCTCGCGTGCGCGCACGCCGGACCGCAGGGTCTGCCGGACGACGAGCACAAGCGCGAGCGCGCGCTGCGCGTGCTGCGCGAGGCGTGCAAGCAGTCGCGGCGCACATGGCTGCCGGTGTTGCATGGGTCGAGCGCGATCGACGCCTTCGCGTCAGGTGTGAAATCCTCGGCGGTCGCGTGCCTCGATCCCGACGCGGGGTCGCGCCTCGCGGACTGGGTTGTCAAAGAGTCCGCCGCGTCGAGTGCGACGCGCGCGCGCCCGCTCGTGCTGTGCGTCGGCCCCGAGGGCGGTTTCGACGAGCGCGAGCGCGCAGAGCTCGCCGCGGCGGGCGCGGCGCCGGTCGCGCTCGCGCCGCACATCCTGCGCATCGAAACAGCGGCCGAGGCCGCGCTCGCGGTCGCCGTCGGGCTACTGCACCGGCGCGCGTGACCGCGCGAGCGCCGCACTGCGCTCGCTCGCGTCCGCCGGCTCGTCGAACGCGTCGCACGCAACCCCGCCCGGCGCGAGTCCGGGCGGCCCCATCGGCAGCTGCAGCCGCTCGCGCAGGCTCTCGTAGCGCTCGCCGCCGATGATCACGTGGTCGAGCAGCGGCACGCCGAGCAAACGCCCCGCATCGCGCAGCCGCCGCGTGATCTCGACGTCCTCCGAACTCGGCGTCGGGTCCCCGCTCGGGTGGTTGTGCACGGCGATCACCGCCGCGGCGGCCTCGCGGACCGCGGCGCAGAAGAACTCGCGCGGGTGTACGAGGCTCGAGGTCAGCGTGCCCTCGCTGACGCGCTCGATGCGCCGCAGCCGGTGGCGGCTGTCGAGCAACAGCACGAGGAACACCTCGCGCTCGAGCCCCGCGAGCTCGCGCGCGACCTGCGCGTGCACGCGCGCCGGCGAGCGCAGCACCGGCCGCTCGGGCCGGGCAACGCGCTCGGCGCGCCGCGCGAGCTCGAACGCGGCTCCGATCCGCGCGGCGTGCAAGCGGCGCACGCCGTCGACGGCGAGCAGCTCCGGCGCGCGCACGCGCGCGAGCCCGTCGAGCCCGAAGCGCGCGAGCAGCTCGGCCGCGCGGCGCGCATCGACGCCGACCGCGCCGGGCGCGCCGATCAGGATGCGCAACAGCTGCGGCGCCTCCAGCGCCTCGGCGCCGACCTGGAACAGGCGCTGCGCGAGCTCGGCGAGCGGCATCTCCGCACTCGCTGCCGCGCGCTCGCGCGCCGGCGCTGCGTC
>SCVU01000720.1 GCA_004296785.1 Planctomycetota bacterium | reverse complement strand
CGCGCCGCGTGCACCGGCCGCGCCGGCGGACCTCGCCGAGATCGAGCTCGAGCCGCACGCGCCGGCGCCGCAGCACCGCGCGAGCGCGGCCGAGGTGCGCACGCTGGCGCAGCCGTCGGCGGGCGAGATGCCGCCGGATGCCGAGCGCACGGCGATCCTGCGGCGCGATCACGAGGCCGCTGCCGGCGGCTGGTTGACCGGCGATCTCGAGCAGTGGCCGCTCGCGCTCAGGCTGGTCGCGGTGCTCGTCGCGGTTGCGGTCTGTGCGGGTCTCGCGTACGCGTGCTTCGCGCTCGCGACGCGCCTGCGCTCGTGAGGCGTCCGAACGAAAACTCTCTGAAAGAAAACCGAGCTTCGCGCGGGTTTGCCTGCTAGAGGAGGTCCCGACTCCGGCCCGACCCAGCAATCCCAAGCGATGCCCGTACGCATTCCGGCCGCGATCTCGCGGCCGAGCGCTTTCGCGCTCCCCGTCGCGCTGTTCGGCCCCGTTCTCGCCCTGCTCGCCGGCTCGCCGCGCGCGCAGTCGGTCGACGTCGCGCCGGCCTACCACCCCGAAGGTCCGGCGGCCCAGTACGCCGAGGTGTACTTCGGCGATCCCGTCACCTTCGAGCTCGCGCTCCCCGGCCTGACGCACGCGCAGAGCCAGGCGCAGGCCTCGAGCTGGCTATCACTCGCGGCGCTGTCCAGCGCCAAGCTCGCCGCGCCGATCCCGCTCGGCCCGAACGCGGCGCTGTGGCTCGATCCGGCCAAGCTCGTGCTGAGCGGCGTCCCGCCATCGCTCGAGCTCAAGGGCGTGTTCCAGCCGTTTGCCGGCGCGCCGCAGATCGACGTGTACGCGCAGGGCGTGCACCTGCGCCTGTCGGACCAGAAGCTCTACACGTCGCCGCCGCTGCACGTGCGCGCGCTGGCGGCGCCGAGCGCCGGCGGCGCCGACGTGATGCGGCCGCGCGGCGCGCTCGCCGGCGGAGCGACCGCCGTCTGGTACGACGCCCCGACGAACGAGTACCGACTGCGCTGGGACGCGCCGGGCGGCGCGGACTGGCTCGAGTACGTGCTCGACCTCGACCACGGCGGTTTCGCGAAGGGCACGCTGCGCGTGTTCGAGAAGCACAGCGGGCTGCAGGTGCTGCAGGCCGGCGGCGTGTTCTACGCGCAGGGCTTCGGCGTGAACCTGTGGAGCCCGCAGCAGTTCGAGACGAATGCGCAGCACGTGCTCGAAGCGCACGGCGTGACCGGCAAGACCGCGTGGTTCCACTGGCGCGACGAGGCGCCGAAGCTCGGCGGCGGCACCTCGGTGCACCGGCGGCGCCACGAGTTCACGCTGCACGGCCGCGCACTCGAGGTGAACGTGCGCGGTCTCGACGCGAGCGGCGGCAGCGCGGCGGACAACTACTACGCGTGGCGCCTGGGCAACGTCTCCGCGCAGCAGGGCCAGCCGGCGCCGACGTTCAAGCCGGTGCACGTCGCGTACATGGACCAGATCGGCATCACGCTCGTCGCGAACGACTGGTTCCACTCGGGCTTCGTCGACCTGTTCCGCTCGAACTCTGCGCAGCACGCGCCCGCGCAGTTCTCGGTGCTCGGCAACGCGGCCTCCTACACCGAGCTCATGCAGTACACGCGCGCGTCGGACGCCACGATCAGCTTGCTCGGCGAGAGCGGCTGGGTCGGCGTGTCGCGCGAGATCTCCGACCTGTTCGTCGAGACGAGCGCGCCGCCTTCGCCGCGCGCGAGCCAGCTCTCGCGCAAGATCGGCGTGACGTTCTCCGGTTCGCCCGAGCAAGGCATCTCGTACGCGGAGGAGAGCGCGAAGATCGCGCAGCTGCGCTCGTTCGGCTTCGACGACGTCTACCTGTTCAAGTTCAACTGGATGCGCTTCGGCACGAACCGCCGCGCGACGACGCACGTGCCGCCGATGCCGCAGGGCGGCACGGTCGGTGAATTCACGACGCTCGTGCAGGACGCGGTCGCGGCGGGCTGGCGCATCGCGCTGTACACCGACCTGTTCAGCCTCGACCAGGCGCAGGGCCTCGACGACAACCCGAACTACTCGGAGAACTCGCTGCACTACGAGAACTTCGAGGACGGGCTGAAGCTCAACGATCTCACGTATCGCAAGGGCTTCGGCATGCTCGTGAACCCGAGCATCCCCAACTCGCCGTCGTACTTCTCGCGCATCCTCGCGCCGCGGCGCGCGCTCAAGCACTGGGAGCGCGAGGCCAAGACGTTCGTCGACGTGTACGGCTCGAACGCCGCGTACTTCGACGTCAACTGCATCTCGGCGCCCGACCTGATCGTCACGGCCAGCGGCGACAACGTCGGCGGCGCGCTGAACCAGGACGCGCGCTCGCCGAGCGACCGCACGCTGCGCGGCGCGATCCGCTCGTACAAATCGCTGTACCAGCACGCGGGCGAGCGCTCGGGCGGCGCGACGGTCGGCGAGGGCTCGTTCGTCGGATTCGACGCGCGCTTCGACACGTTCTACGCCGGCTATCTCGACGGCACGTACCGCACGCTGTCGACCGGCGGTCCGCCGACGAACCCGGCGACGAGCGGGCAGATCCAGCCGGTGGTGCCCGACTACGAGCTCCAGTGCGTGCGCGGCAAGCACTACGGCTTCGGGCTCGGCCAGCCGCAGCGCTTCTTCACGACGGGCTTCACCGTGCCGCTGATCGACCCGCTGCTCGCCGAGTACCGCGCGACGCAGATCAGCTACGCGCACAACGGCTACCTGATCTCGAACGCGCAGCTCACCGAGGGCGGCGAGTACGTGACGATTCCCGAGCAGGTCAAGGAGTACTACCTGTTCCGCTCGCTGCAGAACGAGTGGGCGAACGGACAGATCGCGTCGGTGCGCTATCGCGCGGGCGCGCCGGGTTCGCCTTGGCTGACGCTGTCGCAGGCGCTGAAGAGCGGGCTCGACCTCGTGCATCCGGTGATCAAGCAGGAGTGGACGAACGGGCTCGTCGTGATCGTCAACCACGCGCAGTCGAACGTCGTCGAGCTCGGGATCACGCTGCCGACGCACGGTTGGATCGCGCTGAATCCGAACACCGGCTACATCAACCTCGCGGCGCTCGTGCCGGCGACGGGCAAGCTCGGGCACCTCGTATTCGCGCCGAACTACATGCTGGCCGACGGCAACGGGACGGCGTTCACGTGCAACGGCGTGATCGGGCAGACGACGCTGCTGAAGGTCGTGCGCTACGACACGGGGCTCAAGCTGACCGAGCAGCACGACGGCACCATGCTGATTCGGTAGGGGCTGGTGCAGTCGCCGCCGCTGCCGGCGCCGTCGCGCGCTAACCGATGCGCAGCTTGCACGACGGGCAGCGCGTCGCGCCGCGCGCGATCGTCCCGCCGCAGGCCGGGCACGCGTTCGCATCCGCGTCGAGATCGATCGTCGCGTTCGCGCTCGCGCGCGCCGCGACCGGCAACCCGTCGAGCCAGCGCTGTTCGAGCGCGAGCTGCGCGGCGGGGACGTCCTGGCTCGCGACCGCGAGCCACAGCTTCGTCCCTCAACCGGACGAGCACGCGCCCGGCGGCGGCCGCTGCTTCTCCGACGCGATCCCGCGCGCGCCGAGGTAGCGCGCGATCTCGTTCAACAGGTCGAGGCTGCCCTCGGCGATCACGGTCTGCGCGGACATCGGTCGCTAGAGCATAGCGGCCGACCACGCGTCGACGAGCGCGGCGGCCGACGCATCCCAACCCGGCCGCGCCGGCGGCGCGCACGTGCGCTGTGCCATCGCGGCGCGCAGCGCGCGCAGGCAGTCGGCCGCGTCGCGCGGTTCGAATTCGTGCGCCGCCCCGGGACCAGCGACGCGCGCGACCTCGACGAGCGCGGGGATCCGCGCGATCGCGACCGGCGCGCCCGCCGCAAGCGCCTCGGCGACCGGGATGCCGTAGCCCTCGAGCGTCGACGGCAGCGCGACGCACGCGCACGCCGCGTACAGCCGCGCGAGCTCGTCGTCGCTGACCGGCTCGACGAAGCGCACGCGCGCGTCGACGCCGAGCTCGCGCGCGAGCCGTTCGAGCCTCGAACGCTCGTCGCCCTTCGCTGCGCCGACGAGCCAGACGTCGGGCAGCGCGCGGTCGAGCGCGAGCGCGCGCAGCAGCACCTGCTGGTTCTTGCGCGGCTCGAGGTGCGCGACGCACAGGATCGGCGCGGTCGCGGCGGGTGTGCGCGGCAGGTAGCGCAGGTGATCGGCGGCGTTCGGCACGAGCGCGAAGCGCGCGGCGGGAACGGCGAGCGCGCGCGCGAGCTCGTCGCGCACCGCGGCGCTGACCGTGATCACGCGCGCCGCGTGGCGCAGCGCGCGTCGCAGTGCCGCGCGCGCGAACGCGGAGCGCTGCCGCTGCCGCGCGTCGTGCACGGTCAGCGTGTAAGCGCAGGGCAGCGGCGGCACCGGCAGGTGCGCGGTGTGCACGAGGTCGAAGCGCAACCCGCGCGCGCGCAGCCCGCGCACCGCGATCGCTTCGGCCGCCGCCCGCGCGGCTGGCGAGCCCGGCCACAGCTGCGCGAGCTCGACGCGCGCCTGCGGCGGCAGTTCGAACGGCAGGCCGCCGCGCGGCGCGAGCACGGTCAGCTCTCCACCGCGCTGCGCGAGCAAGTGCGCCGCGCGCGGCAGCAGCTCGGCGTTGTGACGGCGCACGCCGCCCAGCGGCTGCGCGAGCACGCTGCCGAGCACGAGCACGCGCGGCGCGCGGCCGCTCATCGCGCGCGCTCCGCCCCACGTTCATTTCGCAGCTCGCGCCACAGCGCGCGGATGCCGTCCGCACTGCGCGACCACGGAAACTGCGCGGCGCGCTCGGGCAGCGTGAAGCGCAGCGCCTCGCGCTCGTCGAGCGCGCGCGCGAGCGCGGCCGCCACCGACTCGGGCTCTCCGGGATCGCAGTGGATCGCGGCGTCGCCGGCGACTTCGGCCTGCGCCGTCGACGGCGGCACGAGCACCGGCGTGCCGCACGCGAGCGCTTCGAGCACCGGCAGGCCAAAGCCCTCCGAGCGCGACAAGAGCGGCACGACGCTCGACAGCCGCAACAGCGGCGCGAGGTCGAGCTCGTCGATGCGCTCGACCCACGCGACCTCGCCCGCGAGTCCGAGCTGCGACGCGAGCCCGAGCAGCGACCGCAGCGCCGGCCCGTCGGAGCCGGTGACGACGATCTGCAGGCGCCGCTTGTGGGTCGCGCGCCACGCGCGCACGCCGCGCAGGAAATCCGCGCAGCGCTTCTTCGCGCGCGCGCCGCCGAGGCACAGCGCGATCGGATCCTCGCCCAGCCGATACTTGCGCAGCACCGGCTCGTCGACGGCGCCGGGCGGCGATTCCGGCGCGAACGGCGGCCCGACGCCCCACGGGATCACGCGCACGCGCCGCGCGCTCCACGGCGCGGCCGCGCGGACGTCGCGCGCCGTGTGCTCGGTCGCCGTCGCGATGCGCGCGGCGAACAGCGGGCCGCCGCGCGCCCACAGCTTGTGCGCGAGGCCGGCGTTCTCGCGCTCGCCGTGCCGCCACGGCAGCTCGTGGATCGTCTGCACGCTCGGCACGCCCGCGCGCCACGCGAAGGCCGAAGTGAACGAGTGCAATCCGTCCAGGCGCTGCGAGCGCACGAGCGCGCCGAGCTCGCGGCGCCAGCGCGCGTGCGTGAAGTCGCGGTCGCTGGCGGGCAAGAGGCGCACGACCTCCAGGCCCGGCTCGCTCGTGCGCTCGAGCGCGGCGAGCGTCTCGCGGACGACGCGCGCGAGCCCGCGCGACGCGTGGTCGTGGGACGGGGAGGCGTCGAAGCCGATGCGCATCGCGTGCATTGTGGGGAGGCGCGCGCGCTCGGAACAGCCCGCGCGCGCGAGCTCGTCACGCCGCGCGGCGCGGTCCGTTCGCGGCGCTCGCGCGGCGCCGGCGCGCGTGGCGGCTGCGCAGCCGGATGTCGAGCCAGATCGGACGCACCGCGAGCAGCACGAGGAAGAATGCGAGCACGAACGTCATCGCGTAGCCGACGTGCTTGAAGCCGAGCGCGCCGGCGATGCCGCCGACGAAGAACGACGCGAGGATCAGCGCGTGCAGCTTCAGGCGCGCGCGCCGCCGCGCCGCGTCGTCGACCTCGTGCGCGTTGCGCGGCCGGAACGCGAGATTGGCCAGGCCGATCCCGATGTCGGTCACGATGCCGGTCATGTGCGTCGTGCGCACCACAGCGCTCGAGATGTGCGTGACGATCGCGTTGTGCATGCCCATCAGGAAGCACAACAGCACGACGGTGGCGGGCAGCACGAGCTCGCGGTGCTGCTGCAGGCTCGCGCCGAAGGCGCCGAACACGAGCAGCAGCAGCGCTTCGATCGCCAGCGCCAGCGCATAGCGGCTGCGCAGCCGCAGCGCGCGGCCGGCGTGCACCAGCACTCCGCTCGCGAACGCGCCGGCGAGGAAGCAGGCGACCATGCCGAGCGCGGCCAGCGCCGGCGTCACGCGCCCGAGCGCGAGCTCGTCGGCGGCGCGCGAGATCGGACCGGTCACGTGCGACGTGTACGTCTGCACGGCGAGGAAGCCGCCGGCGTTGATCGCGCCCGCGACGAAGGCCAGCGACCACGCGAGCTGGCGGTCGACGCCGTGGCGCGGCGCGCCGTGCCGCTCGCGCAGCAGGTCGTCGTCCAGCGGCAGCAGATCGACGACGCGGCTCAGCGCATGGCGCTTCTTCGGCGGCGGTCGCGGCGTTCGGCTGGGCACAGCGTCTCGCCGCGGATCGTAGCAGTTCTCAGCGCGCCAGCGCCCACAGGCGCACGCCGCCGACCAGCGCGGTGTCGTTCGACACGATGCGCACGTCGTCGCCGAGCTCGAACTCGAGCCGGCGCGCGTTGCCGCCGCCGACGTAGAGCCGGTCGAACGTCGTCAGCACGCGCAGCTGCTCGATCGCGCGCTGCACGCGCCGCTGCCACTTCTGCGCGCCGGCGCGCTTGCGCGCGGCTTCGCCGACGCGCTCGTTGTACGTGCAGCCGCGCTCGAACTCGTGGTGCGCGAGCTCGAGGTGCGGTCCGAGGCGGCCGTCCTCGAACAGCGCGGAGCCCAGACCGGTGCCGAGCGTGATCACGAGCTCGACGCCGCGGCCCTCGATCGCGCCGAGCCCCTGCAGGTCCGCGTCATTGATCGAGCGCACCGGCTTGCCGCACGCGCGCGCGAGCTCCCTGTCGAGCTCGAGCCCGCGCCACGTCGGGTGCGGCAGGTTCGGCGACGTGATCACGCGGCCGGCGCGCACGACGCCCGGATAGCCGACCGACACGCGCTCGTGCGCCGGCAGCTCGCGCGCGAGCGCGGCGATGCGCGCGAGCACGTCGAGCGCCGGCGCTTCGAGCGGCGTGTCGAAGCGCGTGCGCTCGCACAGCATCGCCGCGTCCGCGTCGAGCACGCAGCACTTGATGCCGGAGCCGCCGATGTCGACGGACAGCGTGCGCGGGCCGGAACTGGGGGAGCGAGTCATCGTCGGGGCTCTTTCGGCTGGTGGAGCGGCGCGGCTGGAACGCGCTCGCGCCGTGGCGAACGGGCGTTTGCGCTGTGCTAGCTTCGACACATGGACAGCGGTTTGTCGAGCAAGGTCGTCTGGATCACCGGCGCGGCCGGCGGCATCGGGCGCGAGCTCGCGCGCGCGTTCGCGGCGGAAGGCGCGCGGCTCGTGCTGTCCGCGCACGCGTCGTTCGAGCGCCTGGAGGCGCTCGCGCAAAGCGAGCCGTTCGGCGCCGACGCGCTGCTCGCGCGCGCCGACGTCGCGGACGCCGACGCACTCGTGCGCGTCGCCGAGCAGGCCGTCGCGCGCTTCGGCCGCATCGACGCGTGCATCGCGAACGCCGGCGCGTGGCCGGTCGAGGACGTGCCGTTGTCGCGCATGGATCCGGCGCGGCTGCGCCGCACCGTCGAGGTCAACCTGATCGGCACCGCGCTGACCGCGCGCGCGTTCCTCGCGAGCCTCGAGCGCAGCGGCCCGCGCGCCGACGGCCACGGCGCGGCGCTCGTCGCGATCGGTTCGACGGCCGGTCGCTTCGGCGAGCGCGACCACGCCGACTACGCGCTCGCGAAGGCCGGGCTGCGCGGGCTCGTCGCGACGCTGAAGAACGAGATCGCGCGCGTCGATCCGCGCGGCCGAGCGAACCTGATCGAGCCCGGCTGGACGGCGACCGAGATCGTGCGGCCGGCGCTGCAAGACGATGCAGTGCTGCGGCGCGTCGCGTCGACGCTGCCGCTGCGCCAGCTCGGCCGCGCGCGCGACGTCGCCGCGGCCGCGCTGTTCCTCGCCTCGCCGCTGCTCGCCGCGCACGTGTCGGGCGAGGTGCTCGGCGTCAACGGCGGCATGGAGGGGCGGCGGCTGTGGTCGGACGCCGAGATCGATCCGGCGGCGATGCGCGCGCGACTCACGCCGTGAGCGCGTGGCGCGCCAGCCCGAGCAGCGCGCACGCGGCGACCAGCAGCGGCGCCTCGCACCAGCGGCGCTGCAGCGCCAAGAGCGCGAGCGCGGCGATCGCGAGCGCGATCCAATCGACGTGCGCGTCGATTCCGCGGCCGAGCTCGCGCTGCCACAGCGCCGCGCGCGCGAACCACACGAGCAGGCTCGCGATCACCGCGACGTTGACCGCCGTCACCGCGGCCAGCGCGGCCGCGATCGCCGGCCGGCTGCCGAGCCGCTCGACGTGCGGCGCGCCGAGCAGGATCAGCAGGAAGCACGGCACGAAGGTGACCCACGTCGAGATCGCCGCGCCGAGCAGCGCCGCGGACTCGCGCGAGAGCTCGCCCGGCAGGTTCCAGCCGCCGACGAAACCGACGTGCTGGATCACGAGGATCAGCGGGCCCGGCGTCGTTTCCGCGAGCGCGAGCCCGTGCATCATCTCGCCCGGCGCGAGCCAGCCGCTCGCGACCGCGTGCTCGGCGACGTACGGCAGCACCGCGTAGGCGCCGCCGAAGGTCACGACCGCGGCCTGGCTGAAGAACAGCGCGAGCGCGACGTGCAGGCTGCGCGCGCCGAGCCACCACGCCAGCGCGCCGACCGGCGCCCACCACAGCGCGAGGCAGGCGCCGAGCACCGCCAGCGGTCGCGGCGCGGCGCGCGCGCTCGTCGCGCTCGCCGCTGCTGCCGCCGCGTGCGCCGGCTTGCCGAACCAAGCCGGCCGCGCGCGCGACAGCAGCGCGCCGAGCGCGAGCGCGCCGAACACGAGCCACGGGAACGACGCGAGCTGTGCGAGCTGCAGCGCGAACGCCGCGAGCGCGACCGCCCACAGCGCGCGCGTGCGCAGCGCGCGCGAGCCGATGCGCCACAGCGCGCCCGCGACGAGCGCGATCACCGCCGGCCGCAGGCCGTCGAACAGCGCGCCGACCCAGCCGACGTCGCGGCCGAGCACGGACAGCCACGACAGCGCGACGAGCACGGCTGCGCCGGGCAGCACGAACAGCGCGCCGGCCGCGACGCCGCCCAGCGTGCCGTGCAGGCGCCAGCCGACGTAGGTCGCGAGCTGCTGCGCCTCCGGGCCGGGCAGCAGCGTGCAGAACGAAAGTCCGCGCAGGAACGCGTCCTCGTCGAGCCAGCGCTTTCGCTCGACGACCTCGCGGTGCAGGATCGCGATCTGGCCGGACGGACCGCCGAAGGAGATCCAGCCGAGCTTCCACCAGAAGCGCAGCGCGGCGCGGAACGACGGGGCGGAAGGGGGATGCAAGCGTTCGGCGCCGCAGCCTAACTTCGGGCATGCGAGTCGACCGTGCCTGGGCTCCGGTTTCGATGCTGTGCGCCGCGCTGTGCGGCGCATGCTGCATCGAGGAGCCCGGCGCCGCGCCGTTCGCCGCGGCGCTCGAGTCCGCGCAGGCGCCGCGCTCCGAACCCGCGCCGGCGCCGCCGTCCGAGGCGCGCGACGACGACGCGTGGCGCCTGCGCGAGCGATCGGACGACGAAGTCGCGCGCTACCTCCCGCTCGACGAGAGCCTGCGCGGCTACGCCGTGCAGCTCGGCGACGGTCCGCAGCGCGCGCAGAGCCGCGGGCTCGCGCTGCCGCTCGGCCGCTTGTTCGCGCTCGACGTCCGCGTCGACCATCGGAAGTTCGACATCGGTCTGGAAGGCGCCACGCGGCTCGAGGTGTTCCACTCGCTGTTCCCCGACTTCGGCGGCGCCGGCGCGTGGCTCAACGACGAGGCGGACAACTCCTCGCTCGGCGATCTTCCGATCTTGCCGCAGGAGTGAGCGGTGCCTAACGCGGCTCCGCCGGCCGCGAAAGCGCCTCGAGGAACGCGACGAGCAGCCGCGTGTCCTCTTCCGCGAGCCGCACGGAGCGCATGCGCGGATCGAGCGCCGCGTTCGCGACGCCGCCGCGGCGGTAGTGCGCGATCACGTCCTCGAGCGTCGCGAGGCTCCCATCGTGCATGTACGGCGCCGTCCGCGCGACGCCGCGCAGCGTCGGCGTCTTGAACGCGCCGCGATCGGCGTCCCGCCCGGTCACCGCCGCGCGCCCGGGCTCGACGACGCCGTCGACGACGCCGATCCCCGTGTTGTGAAACTCCTCGTCGGTGAAGTTCGGGCCCGAGTGGCAGCGCCAGCAGCCGCCGCTCGACTCGTAGATCCACAGTCCCGCGCGCTCGTCGTCGGTCAGGATCGCGGTCGCGCCGCGGCGGAAGCGATCGACCGGCGAATCGGCGAGCCACTGCCGGCGCACGTACGCGGCGAGCGCGCCGGCCACGCCGTCGGTCGTCCGCGCGACGCCCGCGCGCTCGAACTCCGCCGCCCACGCCGGCTCGGCCGCGAGCCGCGCGAGCAGCGCCGCCGGCTCGAGCCCCATCTCGCGCGGGTCGGAGATCGGGCGCAGCACCTGCGCCTCGAGCGTCGCGGTGCTCCCGTCCCACGAGAAGCTCGCGCCGTACGCGCGGTTCAAGAGCGTCGGAGCGTTGCGCAGCGTCGACTGCCCGTGCACGCCGATCGACAGCGCGCGCGTGTCGGCGAAGCCGTGCTCCGGCTGGTGGCACGAGCTGCACGCGAGGCTGCGGTCGAGCGACAGCAGCGGCGAGCGGAACAGCTGCGCGCCGAGCTCGACGAGTTCCGCGCGCTCTTCCGGCAACGCCGGCAGCGGGTACGGCGGCGATTGCGCGAGCAGAGCCAACGAGATGCCGAGCGTGGTCAGCATGGGCGTCCGGGGGGGACGCGCCACTCTACCGCCGAACCTACAGCGCGCGCCGCACGACGGGGGATTCGTCCGCGTCGAGCGCCTTCTGGTACGCGAGCAGCGTGTGCTTCGCGCACTCGCGCCACGTGTGCTTGCGCGCCTGCTTGCGCGCGCGCGCGCGCAGCTCGTCGGACAGTTCGCGCTCGCTGAGCAGCCGCCGGCACGCCTCGAAGATCCGCTCCTCGTCGGTCGGCTCGACGAGCCACGCGGCGTCGCCGAGCACCTCGGGCAGCGAGGTCACGCAGCTCGACACGACCACGGCGCCGCACGCCATCGCCTCGAGTGGCGGCAGGCCGAAGCCCTCGGCGAGCGACGCGAACAGGAACAGGTCGCAGCTCGCGTACAGGCTCGGCAGTTCGTCGTCGCGCACGTCGGTGCGCCACTCGACGCGCGCGCGCGCCGGCGACGCGGCGAGCGCGCGTTCGAAGTCCTCGCAGCCGAAGCCGCGCGGGCCGCACACGAGCCAGCGCTGCGGAAAGCCCTCCTGCACGAGCCGCTCGAACGCGCGCAGCATCCGCAGATGGTTCTTGCGCGCGTCGACGCGCGCGACGGTCAGCACGAACGGCTCGCGCGCCTTCGGCACGATCGCCGGCAAGTGCCGCAGCACGTGGTCGCAGCCGAGGCCGGTCACGCTGACCTTGTTCGGATAGACGCCGAGACCCATCACGACCTCGGCGCCGACGAACTCGCACGGCACGAGCACGCGCTTGGCGCCGTGCGCGAGCGCGCGGTTCGTCGCGGCCATCCGCTCGGCGTCGGCCGGCGCGAGATAGCCCGCGTCGGTCGCGAGGTAGATCGTGTCGAACACGGTCACGACCTCGGCCGCGCGGCGCACCACGAGCCGATTCGGCTGCGTGTGGTGGTAGACGTCCGCGCCGCCGACGAGGTCGTCGACGCCCTTGCCCAAGCGCGCGAGCAACCACGGCAGCGCTTTCGACGGCACGCGCAGGCGCACGAGCTCGGCGTTCGTCCCGGCGATCCCGAGCTCCTCGCGCGTGTAGCGCGACGCCGCGAGCGTGTAGCCGAACAGCCCGAGGTTGCCGCCGAAGCCGAGCTCGACGAAGGCGCGCACGAGCTCGCGCGTGTAACGGCCGATGCCCTCGCGGTTCTGCAGCGCCGGCCGATAGTCGATGCCCACTCGCATGCGCGGCGAGAGCGTAGCAGTCGGAGCCACTGCGGCGTCGACGAGCGAGGGTACGCTGAGCGCCACTCCGATGACGCTCCTGCTCGCCTGCGCCGGTCTCGCCCTCTTCGCACAGTCTCCGACGACGGCCGCGCGACCGGTACCGGCCGCCGCGCGCGACGTCACTGAGCTGATCCGGCCGATCGCGGCGAAGAGTGGTATCCCCGCGCTCGGCGCCGCGATCGTCACGTCCGACGGCCTCGAAGCTCTCGGCGCGTTCGGGCTGCGATCGTCGGCCGCCGCGACGCCGGTGACCGCGGGCGATCAGTGGCACATCGGCTCGTGCACGAAGACGCTGACGGCGACGCTGGCCGCACGGCTCGTCGAGCGCGGCAAGATCCAGTTCGAGACCACCGTCGGCGAGGTCTTCGGGCCGCGGCTGGCGGACATGGACAAGCACTGGTCCGGCGTCTCGCTGGAGCTCCTGCTCTGTCACCGCTCGGGTGCGGAGCTGAACTTCGACGAGGCGATCTGGGAGCGCACGGTGCTCGGCGGCGCCGCGCCGCGCGAGCAGCGCAGGCTGCTCGTCGAGGACGCGCTGCGGCGCGCGCCCCACTCGAAGCCCGACACCGCGACGACGTACTCGAATGCCGGATACATGATCGCCGGCGCGATGCTCGAGCAGCGCGCGGACGCCGCGTGGGAGGACTTGATCCGCACGGAGGTCCTGGTGCCCCTCGGCATGACGCGGACGGCGTGCGGCGCGCCGGGGACGCCCGAGCGGCTCGACCAACCGCTCGGTCACGTGCGCGCGGAGAGCGGTTGGTCGCCGATCGCGCTCGGTCCGGGCGCGGACAATCCCGCCGCGACCGGCCCGGCCGGTGCGCTGCACACGACGCTCGGCGATTGGTCGCGCTTCGCTGCCGCGCACCTCGCGGGCGCGCGCGGCGAAGCGAGCTTCCTGACGAGCGCGTCGTGGAAGCGACTGCACGCGCCGCGCAGCGCCGAGTGGGAGTACGCGCCGGGCTGGGTCGTCGGCGAGGCCAAGTGGGCCGGCGGCAAGCTGCTCCGGCACATGGGCAGCAACGGGTTCTGGATCGCCGAAGCTTCGCTCTCGCTCGAGCGAAACGTCGCGATCCTGCTCGTCACCAACGTCTCCGACGACGCCGTCGAGGCGCCGTTCCGCGAGCTGTTGGAAGCGCTCATCGCCGACCACGCGGCGCACGCGAAG
>SCVU01000719.1 GCA_004296785.1 Planctomycetota bacterium | reverse complement strand
TCTCGAAGCGCGTCGTCGCCTTGTCCGCGCACAGCACGTCGAGGCAGTACGTGCCGCTCGCGAGGTCGCCGACCTCGAAGCTGCCATCGAAAGCGCCGGTCGCTTCGCGCACACGCCCGAGGAACGGCGACAGGTCGAAATCAACGCCGTTCGAGCGCTGGATGCGCTGACGCTCCAAGCGCACCGTCGGCTGCGCGTTGCACGGCGCGCGTCCACGCACTCGTCCGGCCTGACCGAGTCTGAGAGTCTGTCGCGTCCCGCCCGGCTCATCCGCCGCGATCGGTCCCTCGTGCGGCGCATGGCCGGGCGCTTCGCAGTGGATCCAGTGTTTCGCCGGATCCGCGTAGATCGTCAGCGCACCACCCGGCGCGTCGCGGATCGCCGACGGCTCCCAGGTGGAGCTCCAACGCGAGTTCGAGTCGGGCGCATCAGCCGCTCGGAGTCCGAATCGCGTGATCGCAGCGTCCGTCTTCGCGTCGACGACGCGGAACTCGAACTGCAGCGCGCGCCGCAGCACGAGTCGCACGCCGCGCGAGCCCGGCTCTAACACCTCGTCGCTCCCGTTGCCGCCGTACGCGTCGTAGCCCGCGTGTTCGATCTCCATCCGGTGGGGCGCGTCCTCCGACAACGCGAGCTCGAAGGCGCCGTCGGTGCTGGATCGCGCGGTCGCGCTGTTGCCGCCGTGGATCGGCGACGCCAACACGCGCACGCGGGACAGCGGCTGACCGCCTTCGTCGACGACGACGCCTTCGATCGTCTGTCCGCGGCGGAGCGCGAGCTCGACACCTTCGATCGCCGCGCCCGCGACGAGCTCGACCTCGAGCGGCGCCGAGGTCAGGTAGCCGCTCCTCTCCGCCCACACGAGCCGCTTGCCCAGCGGCGCGCGCTCGATGCGGAAGCGACCGGCGGCGTCGGTCGAATCACGTGCTTCGGACATCGGCTTGGACTTGCCGACGGCAACGCTGACGTTCGGCAGCGGCGCGCCGGTCGGATCGACGACGCGACCGCTGACGCATGCCTTGAGCGCGAGCACGATGTCGCCGAGCCGGTGGTCGCCCTCGCCGAGCCGCCGGGCATTCTGCGCACCCGCGTCGCCGAACGTGCGGCGATGGGTGTCGTGGTACTCGTCGGCTTCGACGCCGAGGATCACCACATCCGACGTGGGGACGGGGACGTCGAGTGCGAATTGGCCGTCGGAGCTCGTCGCGATTCCGTAGCCGCGGCGTGTGCGGCCCCGCCACTCGTGCTCGGCCCTCGGCGAGCCTTCGCGCCAGACGAGATTCACGCTGCGCAGTTCGACGTGCGCGTCCGCGAGCGGCCGGCCCATTGAGTCGACCACGCGACCATGAACGCGAGCGCGAGGGACCTCGGAGGCGACCGCCGCGCGCGACGATGGATCGGACGGAGTCGCTTCGACCGCTGCGCGTTCACTCGACGTAGCAGCGTCGGTCGAGGCCGTCGGCAGGCGTGCGCGCACGTCCGCGTCCGCTGCGGTGACGGGCGCGGGTTTCGAATCAGGAGCTCGCGCCGATTCGTCGCTCGGCGCGTCGAGCGAGGCGAGCCACGCGAGCAGCGCGACAAGCGCGATCCCGAGCGCGAGGAGCCAGCGTCTCATCGCTGCCAGCTTAGGAATCCGGCCCGACACGAGGAGTCACCGGTCCGCAACGCTGGAGCTCGCGCGGGCTGCAGCTCGTGATCGGGCCTTGACCTGGAAATCTGCGCCGCATGCCGGAGCGCTCGCTCCAGTGAGGTTTCGCCAACGCCGATGGACGTCGCTGCGTTCCGGTACACTCCGCGATCCGGTCCGCCCGATCGAATCCCCCCGATGTCCGCCCCCCGGTCCACCGCCAGCCCCGCCCGCGTGCGCGGCGCCCGCCTCGCCCGGCCGGCCCTGCTCGCGCTGGCGGCCTGCTCGCTCGGCGCACCGGCCTTTGCCTACATCGGCCCCGGTGCCGGCTTCGCGGCGGCGGGCACCGTGCTCGTGCTGCTCGGCACGTTCCTGTTGGCGTTCGGCATCGTGCTGATCTGGCCGTTCAAGGCCGTCGTGCGGCTCACGCTCCCGCGCAAGGGTTCAAAGCCCAAGGTCAAGCGCGCGGTGATCATCGGTTTGGATGGCTTCGATCCGGGTTTGGCGGAGCGCTTCGGCAAGGAAGGCCTGATGCCGAACTTCGCGGCCCTCGCGAAGGAAGGTTGCTTCTCGCCGCTGCGGACGGCGTGCCCGTCGATCTCTCCGGTCGCGTGGTCGAGCTTCGCGACTGGCGTCGATGCGTCGCGCCACAACATCTACGACTTCCTGACGCGCGATCCGTGCAACTACATGCCGACGCTGTCGTCGACGCAGACGCACGTGCTGCCGAAGACGTTGAACCTCGGCTTCGCGCAGATCCCGCTCGGGCAGAAGTCGGTGATGCGGCTGATGCAGAAGAGCCAGCCGTTCTGGAAGCTCCTCGGCGAGAACCGCGTGTGGTCGTCGATCATCCGCGTGCCGATCACGTTCCCGCCGCAGCCGTTCAAGAACGGCGTGCTGTTGTCGGGCATGTGCGTGCCGGACCTGCAGGGCACGCAGGGCTCGTTCTCGTTCTACTCGACCAAATCGCGGCCGGCGGGGCAGCACATCGGCGGGCAGCAGTACCAGGTCAAGCTCAAGGACGGCGTCGTGCGCTCGAACCTGACCGGTCCGCCGGGCAAGGACGGTCACGCGATGAAGTGCCCGTTCAGCGTGCGCTTCGACGCGGCATCGCGGCGCGCGACGGTCGAGGTCGGCAAGGAGAAGGCGACGGTCGGCTTCCAGGAGTACACGCCGTGGCTCGTCGTGCCGTTCGAGGGCGCGACCGGCATCGCGCGCTTCTACGTGCAGGACTGGGACGAGCGCGACGTCGGCATCTACGTCACGCCGATCAACATCAATCCCGACGCGCCGGCGATGGCGATCTCGCACCCGTTCGTCTACGCGATCTATCTCGCGAAGACGCTTGGGCAGTACGCGACGCTGGGGCTGGCGGAAGACACGTGGGCGCTCAATGAGCGCGTGATCGACGAGGACGCGTTCCTCAAGCAGGCCTGGCTGATCAACGACGAGCGCAAGCGCCAGCTGTGGGACGTGCTCGACAAGACGAAGCGCGGGTTCGTGACGGTCGTGTTCGACACGACCGACCGGATCAGCCACATGTTCTATCGCTACCTCGAGCCCGATCACCCGGCGAACGCGGGCAAGGACGTCGAGGTGCACAAGCACGTGATCCGCGACCTGTACGCGCGGATGGACGCGTTCCTCGGCGAGGTGCGCGCGAAGATCGGCGACGATCCCGACACGGTGCTGATGGTGATCAGCGACCACGGCTTCA
>SCVU01000094.1 GCA_004296785.1 Planctomycetota bacterium | reverse complement strand
GCCCGGCATGCAGTCGGGCGTGCTGCGCGCGACCGATCTGCCGCTGTCGGCGCAGCATGCGCTCGAGCATCTCGGCCGGTCCGAGCGCGCCGCCGACGACTTCGGCGACCGCGGTGGCGAGCAGCTCGGGCGTGTGCGCCTGCCACAGCGAGCGCGGCGAGCACTCGACGTCGTAGCGCTCGAGGAAGCGCGCCAGCGTGCGGCCCTGCGCGTCCTCGAGATCGTACGCGGGCAGCGGATCCTGCTCGCGGCGCAGCGCCGACGGATCCTGGCCGGCCTCGATCAGCGGCGCGCACGCGACCTTCGCGCCGACGAGCAGCAGCACGAAGCCGATCACGAGGAACGCGCTGCTCGGGCGCAGGTCCGTCGCGGACGCGAGGCGTTCCTCGATCACAGCACGCCGCTCCTGCTGCGCTGCGGTTGTGCGGCCGGCTTGTGCGCCGGAGCCTTGCTCGGACTCTTGCTCGGGCCCTTCGCGGCGCTCGGCTTGCCCTGCGCGCTCGCGGGCTTGCCGCCCTTGCCGCTCTTCGCGGCGGGCGGCGCCGCGACGGACGCCTTGGCCAGCGTCTGGCGCGCGACCTTGCTCGTCGGCGTGCGCACGCCTTCGATCGCCGCCGGCGGCGCCTGCGTGCCGACGCCCGGCACGTGCGACTCGGCGAGGAACGACAGCCGCTGGTTGATCGCCTCGCGCGCGACGAGATCGCGCTGGCGCTCGTGCAGCGCGAGCGCGCGCTCGTGGTTGTCGGCGACGAGCTCGAGCGTCAGCAGTCCGACCCACAGGCAGGCCGCGCACAGGATCGCGCTGCGCGCCGCCAGCGGCAGCGCGCCCGGCTGCAGCGCCGGTGCGAGCGCGGCGCGCAACGGCTGCGCCGGGCGCGCCGAAAGCGGGCGCTGCAGCAGCGGGCGATCCAGCGCCGCGATCACCGCGCACCTCCGGGTCCGCGCCGCCGCAGCGCGGCACGCAGTCGCGCCGAGCGCGAGCGCGGATTCGCGCGCTCCTCGGCGCGGTCGGGCTCGATCGGCTTGCGCGTCAGCACGCTCCAGCGCTGTTCGGCCTCACCGCCGGCGAGGAAGCGCTTGACCACGCCGTCCTCGAGGCTGTGGAAGCTGATCACGAGCAGCAGTCCGCCGTCGGGCAGGCAGTTCTCCGCGCACGCGAGCGCCGCGCCGAGCTCGTCGGCCTCCTCGTTCACCACGCGGCGCAGCGCTTGGAACACGCGCGTCGCCGGGTGCAGCCGGCCGCGCCGGCCGCCGAGCACGTGCTCGACGAGATCGGCGAGCGGCAGCGTGCGCGCGTGCGGCGTGTTGCGCCGCGCGGCGACGATCGCGCGCGCGATGCGCTCGGCCTGCGGCTCCTCGCCCTCCTCGCGCAAAAGGCGCGCGAGCTCGTGCTCGCTCGCCGTGTTCAGCACTTCGGCGGCGGTGCGCGTGCGGCGCCGGTCCATCCGCATGTCGAGCGGACCGTCGACCTGGAAGCTGAAGCCGCGCTCGGCGCGGTCGAGCTGCAGCGACGACGCGCCGAGGTCGAACAGGAACGCCAGCGGCTCGAGTTCGAGCTGCGCGAGCAGCGCGGCGATCTCCGAGTGGCGCGCGCGCTCGGCGCGAGCGCGCGTGCCGTAGCTCGCGAGGCGCGCGCGCGCGAGCGCGAGGATCTCGTCGTCCTGGTCGACGCCGAGCACGTGCAGTTCCGCCACCGCGTCGAGCAGCGCGGTCGCGTGACCCGCGTGGCCGAGCGTGCCGTCGACGAGCCACGCGGCGCCCGCGCGCGGCACGGCCTGCTGCCGCGAAGCGCGCACGCACTCGCCGACGAGGCGCGTCACCGGCTCGACCAGCACCGGCGTGTGCACCGCGTTCCCGCCCGGCGTCGCGGATCCCCCTTCCGCGCGCATCATCTTGGCGTCGCTCCCCCTCCGCCACGCGCGCCGTCCGGCGGCAGCGTGTCGGGGTCCTCCGTGCCCGCGAGCAACTCGCCGAGCTCGGCGACGTCCGCCTCGCTCTCCTGCTGGTACGCGCGCCACTTCTTGCGGTCCCACAGCTCCGCGCGACCCAGCGAGCCGACCAGCACGACGTCGCCGCCGAGCCCCGCGGCGCGGCGCAGCACGTCGGGGACGTTGACGCGGCCGCTCGAGTCGAGCTTGACCTCGTAGACCGTCGCGAAGAACAGCCGCTGCAGCTTGCGCAGCTTCGCGCCGGCGAAGGCCTGGCCCGACAGGCGCGCGGTGAAGCGCGTGAAGCCGGGCTTCGAGAACACGAACACGCACGGCTCGAAACCGCGCGTCAGCACGACCGACAGATCGCCGTCCGCATCGGGCGCGAGCAGGGTGTGATAGCGCTTCGGGACGGAGATCCGCCCCTTGTCATCCATCACCAGCTCGGATTCGCCGCTGAACACAGCCCAGGTCGCATGCTCGGATGGCCGCAGGGACCGGCAGCCTCCCTGCCCGCCAGGGAGGCCTTCGGCGCTGCCGCGGGGCTCCACTTAGCCCCACTGCGGCCCATC
>SCVU01000718.1 GCA_004296785.1 Planctomycetota bacterium | reverse complement strand
GACGCGGCGGCTGCGCGCGGCCGGCGTGCGCACGCCGATCGTCGCGATGACCGCGAACTCGATGACCGGCGACCGCGAGAAGTGCCTGGAGGCCGGCATGGACGACTTCGTGTCGAAGCCCGTGTCGCCGGCGGCGCTGAAGGCGATCCTCGAGCGCTGGATCGGCGCGACTTCCTCGCACGGCCAGATCGCCGCGTAGCGCGCGCTCAGCCGAGCTTGTTGTACAGCGTGCGCAGCGCGATCCCCAGCGTGGCGGCCGCGGCGCGCTTGTCCCCGCCGTGGCGCTCGAGCGCGGCGGCGATCGCCAACCGCTCGAGCTGCGCGAGCTCCAGCGTCGGCAGCGGCCCGGCCGCGCGCGAGACCTGCAGCACGTGGCGCTCGACGGCCGCGGCGTCGATGCGCGGACCGTCGCACATCACGACGAGCCGCTCGACGGCGTTCTCGAGCTCGCGCACGTTGCCGCGCCAAGCATGCGCGGACAGCCGCTCCAGCGCCTGCGGATCGAACTCGATCGCGCGTCCGTGCGCGACGCGCGCGCGCTCGAGGAACGCACGTGCCAGGAGTTCCACGTCCGCGCCGCGTTCGCGCAGCGGCGGCACGTCGAGCGTCAGCGCGGCCACGCGGTAGTAGAGGTCCTCGCGGAACTCGCCGCGCTCGACGCCCTCGAGCAGGCGCCGGTTGGTCGCCGAGATCAGGCGCACGTCGACGCGGCGCGAGCGCTCGGCGCCGACCGGGCGGATCTCCCCGAACTGCAGCGCGCGCAGCAGCGCCGGCTGCACGGTCAGCGGCAGTTCGCCGATCTCGTCGAGGAAGAGCGTCCCGCCGTCCGCGGCCTCGAACAGGCCGGAGCGCTTGCGCTCCGCACCCGTGAACGCGCCGCGCTCGTGTCCGAACAGCTCGGCCTCCACCAGCCCGGTCGGGATCGCGCCGCAGTTCACCGCGACGAACGGGCCGGTCGCGCGCGGCGAGAGCTGGTGCAGCCGGCGCGCGACGAGTTCCTTGCCGGTGCCGTTCTCGCCCTGCACGAGCACGGCCGCGTGGCTGCGCGCGACGCGCTCGATCGCCGCGCCGAGCGCGGCCATCGCCGGACTGCGGCCGAGCAGCGGGCGCTCGGCGCCGCCAGCCAGCGCATCGCGCAGGCGCCGGTTCTCGAGCACGAGACGCCTGCGCTCGACGGCGCGGCGCAGCACCTGCTCGAGAACCTCGAGACGCACCGGCTTGGTCAGGAAGTCGTGCGCGCCGCGGCGCATCGCTTCGACCGCCTCGGGCACCGCGCCGTGCCCGGTCAGCAGCACGACCTGCGTGTCGGCATCGGCCTCGCGCAGCGCGCGCAGCAGCTCGAGCCCGTCCATTCCCGGCATGCGCAGGTCCACGAGCAACGCGTCGGGGCCGCGCTCGAGCACGGCGGCGACCACGCCGTCGGCCGAGGCGAACGCGCGCACCTCGTAGCCGAACCCGGCGAGCTCGCGCGCCAGCACGTGGCGCAGCGTTTCGTCGTCGTCGACGAGGAACAGCAGTCCGCCGCTCATGCGCGCTCGTCCGGTTCCAGCGGCAGGCGCACGCGGAACACGGCGCCGGGCTCGGCGTCGAGCACTTCGATCGAACCGCCGTGCTCTTCGACGACGCGGTGCACGATCGCGAGCCCGAGACCGGTGCCCTGCCCGGGCTGCTTCGTCGTGAAGAACGGGTCGAAGATGCGGTCGACGTCCGCGGCCGCGACTCCGGCGCCGCGATCGCGGACCTCGAGCACGAGCTGACCGTGACCGGCGTGGCAGCGGACCTCGACCGCGCTCTGGCGCGGCGCGGCGTCGATCGCGTTGAGCAGCAGATTGAGCACGAGCTGCCGCCAGTGCGCCTCCACGCCGCGGAACAGCGGCAGATCGGGCGCGACGTCCAGCTCGACGCGGACGTCGCGGCGCCGCGCGTGGTGCTCGAGCAGCGTGCGCGTCTCGGCCAGCGCCTCGCCCGGCCGGAACGGCGCGCGCCCGGCGGGTTCGTTGCGCGCGAAGGCCAGCATGCGCTGCGTGATCTCGTGCACGCGGTAGGCCTCCTTGGCGATGACCTCGAGATACTCGTTCTGTTCGGCGGCCGAGACGCGGCCCTCGCGCACGCGACGTTGCAGCCCCTCGGCGGAGGAGGCGATCGACGCGAGCGGGTTGTTGATCTCGTGCGCGATGCCCGCCGCGAGCGTGCCGAGATCCGCGAGGCGCGCCGCGCGCATCAGCTCGCGCGTGCGCTCCTCGACGCGGCGCTGCAGGTCCGAGCGGCTGGCCTCCAGTTCGCCGGCCATGTGATTGAGCTCGCGCGTCAGTGCGCCGATCTCGTCGCGCCCCTCGTCGTCCAGCCGCAGCGACAGCTCGCCCCGTCCGAGGCGCTGCGCGCCCGCGCGCAGGCGCTGCAGCGGTCCGATGATCCGCAACGCGACGAGCGCCGAGAGCGCGCCGAGCACCGCGAGCCCGGTGAGGACCAGCGCGAGCACCGCGACGCGCACGCGATCGGCGCGGCGCAGCACGGCGGACTCCGCACGCTCGAACTCCGTGCGCATCACCGCGTCCAGGCGCCGCGCCTGCTCGCCGGCGTCGGACACGCGCTCGGCGGGCCCGCGCGTCGCGAAATCGGCGCTCTCGAGCGCGCGCAGATCGCTCTCGAGCTGCGCGAAGATCACGTCCTCCTCGCTCTGGTGGCGCACGCCCGACGGATCCTCGCCCTGCGGGCCGCGGCGCAGCTCGGCGAGCGTGCCGCGCGCGCGTGCGAGCAACGCCGCGTCGAGCACCGAGGCTGCGCCGCGCTCGCGCGCCGCGGACTCGCGGAACGGCGTCTCGAGCGCCGCGAGGTCGATCGCGAGGTCGTGGGTCAGCAGCGCCTCGCGATTCTCCTCGAACATCTTCGCCAGGTCGGTGTCGACGCGCCGCACCTCGTTGATCACGAGCCAGGCGATCGCGACGAAGAGCAGCACGAGCAGCGCCGCGTACACGCCGAAGCGACGCGCGAGGCCGGCCGAGCGCCACCAGCGCGCGCCTCGCGGATCACCGTTCATCGCGCGGCCAGCTCCAGCTCCGCGCACAGCTCGGCGGAAGCGCGCTGCGCCTGCAGTCGCAGCGCGGCGCCGCCGTCGCGGTGCGCGCACCACTGCGCGGCCCCGCTCCAGCCGTCGGCGCTCGCGAATGCGGCCGAGCCGTCGGACGGGGCTCCGCTGCGCTCGAAGCGCAGCCGCTCGACCTCGTGCGCGGCGCCGAGCTCGGCCTCGAACTCCAGCGCGCGCGGACGTCCGTCGGCGTCGAGCTCGACGCGCGCGGCCGCGAGCGCGCCGTCGCGCGCCGGCGCTCCGGCGGCGCTGCGCCACGCGACGTGCCCGCGCGCATCGGCGCCGACACGCGCCGGATCCAGCGGCGCGGGCGCGCACGTGCCCAGACGCATGCTCGCGGGCAGCACCACCGGTCGCGCGCGCGGCTCGCGCGGCTCCGCGGGCCGCGCGCGCTCGCGCCACGCGAACGCGCACGCGGCGCAGACGAGGAGCGGCCCACCGACCAGCAGCGCGCGGAGCCGAGGCATGTCGAGATTCACTGGGTGACCGTCGCCGTATTCCACTGCGCCCAGAAGGTCGGCCGCAAGAGATCCCCGG
>SCVU01000717.1 GCA_004296785.1 Planctomycetota bacterium | reverse complement strand
CCCGAGGTCGCGCCGAAATCCCGTTCGCGCTCGCGCTCGCGCTCCGTCTTTCCCGCGTCGAGCGCGGGGTTCGGCGGCAACACGCCGAACGGCTGTTGCGGCGACTGCGGGGACGAGCGCTTGCGTTGCATCGCTCGCCATCCTGGCGACTCGCGCCGCCGTGGGGAAGGGCCGGAGCTCGAGCGCCGCTCGGACGGCCTCGCGACGCGCGATCGAGCGGGTCGCGCGCGCGCTCGGACCGCGCCGATCCGCGCGAGTATCGCCTTGTTCGAGGCAACGCGAATCTCTATACCAAGCGCGTCGCGCGCGCGTGACCCGCACGTCGCGCGCGACGCCGAGCTCCGCTCGAACACCGGCGCCCTCCCGCTCTCTCGAGCTGTCCGATCCCGACGGCTCCCGCACACAACATCCGTCCCAACGCAACGCCATGGAAACACCCGTCACCGCCTCGTCGAGCCTGCACTCGACGCTCGAGCGTCACCTCTCGCACGTCAAGCTGATCTCGCGCCTGATCGGGCACGAGCTGCACGCGCAGCCGAATCTGCGCGTCACCGTTTCGCGCGACGAGCTCTTCGAGATCCAGACCAGCCTCGATCTGTTCATCGAGGAGATGTCGAAGCACCGCACGAGCGCGCCGCTGACGCGCGTCGAGCCGACCACCGTTCCGGCGCGCATGAACTAGCGCGGCGATGGAGAGCGCGTCCCACGCTGGCGCTGCAGCGCCGAGCCCAGCCGCCGCGTCGAGTCCGACCGCCGCGGCAGCGCGTTCCTTGGGACGCATGCGGCCCGGCGTCGCGCTGTTGCTCGCGCTCGGCGCGACGACGGTGCTCGCCTGGGGCGCACACGAGCTCGAGGCCGCGGCCGCTGCGGATCCGGTCTCCGCGCAGGAGCCCGCCGCCGCCGCGGCCCCGGTTCCGCCCGCCAGCACCGAATCCGCGGCCGACCGCTTCACGCGCGTCGATCCCGGCCAGGTGCGCGTCGACGGCGGCGCGGATTGGTCGGACCCGCGCTGGGACGTCGAACTCGCGCAAGTGCTCGCCGACGTCGCGCCGTTCGACGTCGAGGACGCGGCCGCGCACGAGCTCGTGCGCGCGCGCGTCGCCGAGCTCTCGTTCGTGCAGTCGGTCGGCGCGGTCGAAGTCGTGTGGCCCGATGGGCTGCGCGTGCCGGTCGTGCTGCGCCGCCCGATCGCGTGCGTCGCGTCGCGCAGCGCGTCCTCGGTCGACGCCGGTTACTGGCTCGTCGCCGACGACGGCATGATCCTGTCCGGTCGCTGGCCGACGCCGCCGCGCATCGGCGGTCGCTACCTGCCGGTGCTGCTCGGCAAGGAAGGCGAGGTCGCGGGCGCGCGGCCCGGTCTCGTGATCGCGAGCGCGCTGTTGCGCGACGGTCTGGAGATCGCGCGGCAACTGCCGGAGCGACTGCAGCAAGTGCAGCTCGACGTGCTCGGTCCGATCGCGATCGACGCGCGGCACGCCGCGGACAACGGGCCGGATCAGCCTGGAATCCAGCTGTTGCTCGAGAACCAGCGCTTGATCGCGTTCGGCCGCTCGCCGCTGTGCGACGAGCCGGGCGAGCTGCCGGTCGAGCGCAAGTGGTGGTCGATCGGGCGCGGGCTCGACGCGCTCGGCAGCGCCGACGAGCGCTACGACTGGGAGCTGCTCGACGTGCGCTGGGACGTGCCGGCCTGGCGCCTGCGCAACGCGCCGGCGCGCGGCGAGAAGACCGACACGAGCGGCGCGCGGCGCGGAGGCTAGCCGGTGCGCGTCGCGTGCGCGGCGCTTGCGGCGGTGCTGCTGACCGCAGCGCGCGCGCTCGACGGCGATCCGCTGCTGCTCGACGAGTTCGATCCGCTCGCGGTCGCCGCGCTGTGCTTCGCGCTCGTCGCGGGCTGGCCGCGCGGAGCAATCGCGCGCGACGACGCGAGCGCGCGCGACGACGCGAGCGCGCACACGCGGCGCAGCTCGGCGTGGGCTGCGCTCGGCACCTGGACGCTGATCGCGCTCGCCGCCACCGCGCCGAGCGCGCGCCTCTTGCTCGACGGCGGCCGCCCGGCCGCCCAGCTCGTCGCGCAGGTGCTCGTGCTCGCGCTCGTGCCGGCGTGCAGCGAGGCGCTCGCGGTGCGATCGAGCACCGGCGAGCGCAGCGCGCGCATCTACTCGCTCGCCTGGTGCGCGCTCGTCGCGCTGCCGCTGCTCGCGCACCACGGCCTCGCGTACGCCGCGTCGCGCGCGGTCGACGTCGAAGCGACCGGAGTCCGCGCCGTCTTCGCGTGGCTCGCGCGCGCGTCGCCGCTCGGCGTCGCGCTGCGCGCGTTCGACGCGCCGCTGTCGCCGCGCGAGCTCGCCGCGGCCCTCGTTCCGTTCTGCGTTGCGTCGGCGCTGCTCTACGCGCTCGCCGCGCTCGGCCGCGAACGCGCGGCGGAGGCGCGCACCGCGTGAACGCGCTGCGCCTCCTGCTCGCGGCGCTGCTCGTCGCGTCGAGCGCGCTCGCGCAGCGCGTCGCGCTCGCGAACGTCGACGTGCGCGGTCCGTGCAGCGGCCTGACCGCGCAGCTCGAGCTCGCGGGCACCGGCCCGACCGCGATCCCGCTGGACGTGCCCGACGGCTCGACGCAGCGCGTGCTGCTGCCGCTCTTGCTGCCGCCCGATCTCGTCGCGGACGATCTCGCGACGCTGCGCGCGCCGAGCCTCGCGCCCGACGGCGGCCGCGCGAGCTTCGCGGGTTGGAACCAGCCGTCGACGCTTGCGCGCTGGGCCGACGTGCCGAGCGGCTTGCGCGCGCGGCCGCGCACCGCGCCGCCCGAGCTGCGCGCGGCGCCGTCGCTCGTCGCGTGCGCGCTGCTGGTCGCGGCCGGCTGCGCGGTGCTCGCGCTGAAGCGCGCGGCGGCGCGCGTCGCGATCGGCGTGTGCGCGGTGCTCGCCGGCTGGGCGATCGCGCCGCAGGGCGACGGTCGCCTCGCGACCACGGTGGTGTGGGAGTTCGACGCGGGCGTCAGCCGCGGGCTCGCGTGGTCGAATGCGCGCGATCGGATCTCGATCCCGAGCGAGGGTCTGGTGCACGCGCTCGCCGATCCGCCGGCCCTGCCGATCGGCGCCCGGATCGACGGCTCGACGTGGACGTGGCGTGCCGAGGGCGCGCGGCTGTGGATCGCGCGCGAGGCCGACCCGGCTTGGCTGACGCGCGGCGAACTCTTCTACGCGTGGACGCGCCGTGCGGGCGGCGAGTGGGTCGCGCTGGGCGGTCCGGACTCGCCCGAACCACCGGGCTGGCTCGTCACCGGCCTGCCGATGGGCGTGGACGTCGTGCTCGGATTGCGCTTTCCGGGTTCCGAGGACGCGTGGCCGTGGGTGCGTTG
>SCVU01000716.1 GCA_004296785.1 Planctomycetota bacterium | reverse complement strand
CCTCAAGGGTCTGCCCTGGAACAAGGGCGCCGCGGTGGGCAGCTCGGGCCGCACGCGCGAGCTCGAGCTCGAGCTCGGCCGCGCGCTCGTCTCGCTCGGCGACTGGTCCGCGATGCCGGTGCTGATCTCCGGCCTGCGCGACGAGAAGTCCTACGTGCGCACGCTGTGCCTCCAGGTGCTGCAGCGCTCGACGCGCCAGACGCTCGGGTTCGACCCGCGCGCCGACCCGGATCGCCGCGAGGAAGCGGTGCTGCGCTGGGAGGGCTGGTGGAAGACGCGCAGCAACGAGGGCCTGCTCGCGAACACGCAGGCGCCCGCCGAAGGCGCGAAGTGAGCGCGGCGCGGTTCGCCGCGCGAGATCGCGAGCGGGTCGCCGCGCGGCGACCCGGCTAGCTGCCGGCGCGGATGCGGTCGACGAGCTGCTGGAAGCGCGGATCCGAGCGCAAGCTCGCGAAATCCGGGTCCTCCAGCAGGTGCCGCGGCTCGGCGTAGCCGAGCTCGACCGCGCGCTCGAGTTCCGCGAACGCCTCGTCGCACTCGGCGAGCAGCGCGAGCGAGCACGCGAGGTTGTAGTGGACCAGCGGATCGGTCGGGCACAGCTTGACCAGCGTGCGGTCGACCTCGAGCCCTTCCCGATAGCGCTCGAGCCGCGTCAATGCGTGACCGAGCTCGGCCAGCGCGCCTAGATTCGCCGGCCGGATCGCGGTCTCGTAGCGCAGGCAGCGCACCAGGAATTCATCGCCGACCCGCGTCAGATCCCGCACCAATTCGGCTCCGAGCTCGATCTCCGGGGTGGGGGGCATGCGGGAAGGAAGGGCCGAGTCGGGCGGGCGCCGCGGGGTGAAATCTGCTGCGCTGGGCCGGACTATATAGGCTCGCCGCTGGTTTTCCGGCTATGCCCGAGTTCCACTCGTCCCGGCCGCTCAGGATGAACCCCACCGAGCACGCGCTGCCTTGAAGATCCACTTCTGTGATTTGTGCAACGAGTCCGTCCCGCAGGCCGAGTTCGAGCACGGGCGCGCGTTCCTGCGCAAGGGCCGGGTGATCTGCGCGCGCTGCGAGGACGCGATGAGCACGCACCTGCCGCACATCGGCGTCGGCGTGCCGATCCAGGCGCCGCCTCAGGGCAGTCCCGCGGTGCACATCCACGCCGGCACCTCGCCCTCGGTCGTCACGACGAACGGCGGGCGCTCGGAGGGCGGCACCGGACTGCTGGCCGGCGGATTGGCCGGCCTGTCGATCGCGATGGTCGTCGTCGTGAGCCTGATGTTCTCGGAGCGCCTCAGCAAGCTCGACCGCGAGGCGCAGGATTCGACGCGCCAACTCGACCAGCGCGTCGGCCAGGGGCTCGCGCAGGCGGAGACGCGGCTCAACAGCGCGCTCGCCGGCGTGCAGCAGACGCAGGCGCTGCACGATCAGCGGCTCGCGCAGTTCGAGCCGGCGCTCGCGTCGCTCGCTGAACGCGCGCCGAAGGAAGCGGCCGAG
>SCVU01000715.1 GCA_004296785.1 Planctomycetota bacterium | reverse complement strand
GTGTGGAACGGGCACTTGCCGAGCTTCACGTGCTCCTCGAGCTCGTGCCTGAAGTGCTTGACCGCCGCCAGCGTCGGGATCGCCGCCGCATCCGCCAGCGCGCAGATCGTCTTGCCCGGCGCCATCCCCTTCGCGAGCGACTCGAGCAGCCCGATGTCCTCCATCCGACCCTTCCCGTGCTCGATGCGCCGGAAGATCTGCGACAGCCACTGCGTGCCCTCGCGGCACTGACTGCACTGCCCGCAGCTCTCGTGGTCGTAGAACCGCGCGATCACCTCCATCGCGCGCACCGTGCAGGCCGTCTCGTCGAGGAAGATCATCGCGGCCGTGCCGAGCATCGAGCCCGCGGCCTTGATCGAGTCGTGATCCATCTTCGTGTCGATCAGCGCGGCCGGCATCAGACCGCACGACGAACCGCCGGGGATCCACGCCTTCAGCTTGCGGCCCTTCCACACGCCGCCGCCGTAGACCTCGAGGATCTCCTTCGCCGAGATCCCGAGCGGGATCTCGTACACGCCCGGCCGCTCGATGTGGCCGGAGATGCCGGCGAGGATGTTGCCCGGGCTCTTCTCGGTGCCCGTCGTTTTGTACCAGGCCGCGCCGCCTTCGATGATGAAGGGGACGTTGAAGATCGTCTCGACGTTGTTGACCGTCGTCGGCTTGCCCCACAGACCGAAGCCGGCGGGGAACGGGGGCTTCGGCCGCGGGTGACCGCGCTTGCCCTCGAGCGATTCCATCAGGCCCGTCTCCTCGCCGCAGATGTACGCGCCCGCGCCGCGGTGCATCCAGATCTCGCAGCTGAAGTCGGTGCCGAGGATGTTCTTGCCGACCAGGCCGGCCGCGCGCGCTTCGGCGAGCGCGGCGAGCATGCGGTCGTACGAGAGGCGGTACTCGCCGCGCACGTAGATGTAGGCGGCCTGCGCGCGCATCGCGTAGCACGCGATCAGCGCGCCCTCGATCAGGCCGTGCGGATCGCGCTCCATCAGCACGCGGTCCTTGCACGTGCCGGGCTCGGACTCGTCGGCGTTGATCGCGAGGTAGCGCGGGCGCGGATCCTTGGCCGGATCGGGCATGAAGCTCCACTTCAACCCGGTCGCGAACCCGGCGCCGCCGCGGCCGCGCAGGCCGGAGTCCTTGACGATCTCGATCACCTGCGCGTACGTGAGCGGCGTCTTCAGTACCTTCTCGAGCGCCGCGTAGCCGCCGGCGTGCTTGTATCCGGCGAGCGTGTGCGAGTCGGGCTTGTACACGCGCGACAACAGGTACGTCGGGCGATTGGCGATCTGCGGTTGCGGCACGAGGCCGCCGGTCGGTTGCGCGCCCTTCGAGCGCAGCGCGGTGCCGATGTGCGACGCGCTCACGCGACACCTGCCTTGCCGACCGCGGCGAGGATCTGCTCGACCTTGGCCGCGTCGAGATCCTCGTGGTAGTGGCCGTCGAGGTCGAACATCGGCGCGTTCGCGCACGCGCCCTGGCACTCGACCGTGTGCACGGTGAACTTGCCGTCGCTCGACGTGCCGTGCGGCGGCGCGCCGGTCAGCTTGCAGACCTGCGCGAGGATCTCGCGCGCGCCGCGCAGCTCGCACGAGATGTTGTGGCACACCGACACGACGTGCTGGCCGACCGGGCGCAGCTGGAACATCGGGTAGAACGACGCGACGCCGTACACCTCGACCGGCTCGAGGTGGAAGTACGCGGCGACGTCCTCGAGCGTCTCCGGCGCGAGCCAGCCGCCGAGCTCGTCCTGGCAGCGGTGCAGCGCCATGATCAGCGCGGCGCGCCGCTCGGGGTAGTGCGTGACGAGCTCGTCGAACTCGGCGATCAGATGCGGGGGAAGCGCCATGCCAGTCGGCAGAGAGTGTGGGGGATGCGGATCTAGCGGTCGACTTCGCCCATCACGAAGTCGAGGCTGCCGATGATCGCGACGAGGTCGGAGAACAGGCGGTCCTGCGCGACGAGCGGGATCGCCTGCACGTTCTGCAGGCCGGGCGCGCGGATGTGGCAGCGCAGCGGCTTGGACGTGCCGTCGCTCGCGACGTAGAAGCCGAGCTCGCCCTTCGACGACTCGATCGCGTGGTAGGCCTCACCGCGCGGGAGGCTCAAGTCGGTGACGACCTTGAACTGGAAGATCAGCTCTTCCATCGAGCTCGTCACCTTCGACTTCGGCGGCAGCACGTAGCGGCGATCCTCGGCCAGCACTTCCGCGCCGCGCGTCTGTGCGAGCCGCGCCAGCGCCTGCTGCGCGATCTTCACGCTCTGGCGCATCTCCTCGATCCGCACGAGGTAGCGGTCGTACGCATCGCCGACCGTGCCGACGGGGACCTCGAACTCGTAGGTCTCGTAGCCGCAGTACGGCGACTTCTTGCGCAGGTCCCAGTCCATGCCGCAGCCGCGCAGGTTCGGGCCCGACAGCGACCACGCCAGCGCCTGCTCCTTCGTGAGCACGCCGACGCCGCGGTTGCGGTCGTACCAGATCCGGTTGCCGGTCAGGAACTTCTCGTACTCGTCGATGCAGGCCGGGAAGCGCGCGAGCCACTCGACCAGCGCGCGCTCGACGCTCTCGTCG
>SCVU01000714.1 GCA_004296785.1 Planctomycetota bacterium | reverse complement strand
GCCGAGGCGCAGCTGCGCGCGGATCGCGCGCAGGCGGCGCACGAGTCGCAGGCCGCGCTCGAGCGCGAGCTCGCCGGCGTCGGCGCACGCATCGAGACCTACGAGAAGGAGACGAAGGCGGGGGCGGAGCTCGACTACCAGCGCGCGATCGCGCAGGGTCAGCTCGCGCTCGAGGAGGCCAAGGCGCTCGAGAGCCGGCTGCGGCTGGAAGTGCTCGGCACGCACGGCGGCAAGGCGTGGCTCGCCAAGCAGGCCGCGCAGAATCTCAAGGTCAAGAGCGTGACGCTCGACTCGCGCGCGCCGGGGAGCCCGACGCTGATCGATCTCGATGCGTTCGTCGCGCTGTTGCTCGGCAAGCGCGTCGAGCCGGCGGACGAACGCGGCGCGCGCGCCGGCCTGTAGCGCCGCCGCAGCGCTCAGGGATCGCACGCATCCGGCACGCCGTTGCCGTTCGCGTCGGGCACGAGCCCGAGCGCGATCGCGAACGCGTCCGGGTACGCGTCGTGATCGCAGTCCTGCTCGCACGCGTCGAGCACGCCGTCGGCGTCGCGGTCGAGCAGCGGATCGGCGGCGATCTCGAGCGCGTCCGGCGCGCCGTCGAGATCGCAGTCGGTCGTGGGCAGCAGATACACCGAGCGCGTCGTCGACAGTCCCAGCGCGTCGGTCGCCGTGCAGCGCAGCTCGACGTGCAGCGACTGGCCTGGCCCCGCGCCGTGCGGGCCGAGCACGAGCGTGCCCGCGCTGCCGTCGAGCGCGCCGTCGGGGTGCACGTGGTCGGCGTGGTGGACGAAGGCCTGCCAGCTCACGCTGAGCGCGTCGCGCTGCTGCGCGTCGAACACCTTCGCCGCCACCGCGATCGACTGCGTCGCCAGCGGATCGAAGCTCGCGCCCGGCGCCGGCTCGACGAGCAGGAGCTCCGGCGGCGTGTTGCCGGTCGACACCTGCACCGACGTGCACGCGGTGGCGCCGGCCGCGTCGAGCACGTGCAGCTCGATCGTCCAGTTCTGCGGCTTCGCGTGATCCTTCGGCAGCGCGAGCGCGCGCAGCTCGCCGACCGAGACGAACTGCTGCCAGCCGCCCGGCGCGCCGTACAGCCGGATCCCGGTGCCGCTGTGCGGCGTGAACGCGAGCTCGTACTGCTCGTAGTGCACATACGGACCCGGTGGCACGAGCGGACCGGGGTACGGCGGCTGCGACGAGAGCTGCTGCACGTCGTTCCACGCGCCGCTCGACGCATCGCGCACCTGCACGCGCAGCACGTCGAACCAGCCGCCGAGCAGGCCGAACTTCGCGCCGGACTGGAACACGAGCCCGCTGAACACGTGCGGCTCGTCGAACACGTAGCCGACCCAGTCCTCGCCGTTCTTGTCCGGCGCGCCGCCGGTGTAGTGCAGCGTGTCGAACTGCGCGAGCGGCAGTTGCACGAGCGGCGGCGGATACACGCCGTCGCGGATCACTTCCGGATTCGTACCCAGTCCCATGCTCGACGGTGGATCGAGCGTCTCGAGCTTGGTCGTGATCGCGCCCAGCGCCGTCACGTCGACCGCCGGCAGCGTGCGCAGCGGCGTCGCGCCGCGGCTCGGCGGCAGGCCCTTTTGAAAGCGCCACTCGTACTGCAGCGGCAAGCCGCCCGGGTGCAGCGATCCGGCCGCCGAGAGCGCGACCGACAGCGGCGCGGCGCCGAACGCGGGCGCTGCGCTCGCCACCGCGAGCGGCGCGATCGCGGTGCCGACGTAGCGGATCCGGTGCAGCGTGCTCGCGAAGCCCGCGGCGCTGAGATTCAGGTAGTACAGCGCGCCGTCGAGCGGGCTCGCGCTCAAACCGATCACGAGCCCGGTCGCCTGCGCGAACGGCTGCACCGACTGCAGTCGCTGCGCCGCGTCGAAGCGCAGGCTGCGGATCCAGCCGCCGCCGAAGTCCGCGTGGAAGTACGCGCCGGCGAACGCGGGCGGGAAGCCGTTGCCCGGATGCCACGCGCCGCCGACCGAGCACGCGCCGTGGAACGACGGACCGAGGCCCGGCGCGGCGATCGTGCCAAGCTCGAGCGCGATCGGCGCGCCGCCGGCCGCGTAGCCCTTCGCGAGCGCGGCGGGCCCGAAGTGCGACCACGCGAGCTCGGGGCGCGTGTGCGTGAACAGCGCGACGCCGCCCGCGATCGGCTGCGACGGATCGCACGGATTCGGCCAGTGCGCCGCGCCCGCGGGTTCCTCGATCAACAGATCGTCGAACGCGAAGAACGGCTCGCTGCAGCCCGGCACGCCGGCCGCGTGCAGCGGATTGGGCGCATCGAGGTTCGCGACGCTGTAGCCGGCGAACGAAGGCTGCGGCGCGAAACCCTCGTACAACGGCCAGCCGAAGTTCGCACCCGGCGCCGCGACGACGTCGAGCTCCTCCCACGCGCCGTCGCCGACGTCGCCGACGACGAACACGCCGGGATCGCCGAGCGCCGGATCCGTCGCGCCGGTGCCCGGCCGCAGCGCGAAGCGGAACGGCTGGCGCAGCCCGAGCGCCCACACCTGCGAGCGCGCGGCGCTCGGCGCGGACGCGTCGTAGAACGGATTGCTCGGCCAGCCGTCGCCGCTGCGCGGGTCGATGCGCAGCAACTTGCCGGCGCGCGTGTCGACGAGCTGCGACTTGAACGGGCCGACGAGCTCCTTCGCCGCGAGGATCCCCGCGTCGCCGCACGCGTTCTCGAGCAGCACGTCGATGTACGCATCGCCGGCCGACACGAGCAGGCTGCCGTCGCGCCCGAACGCGAGCGCGCCGATGCCGTGCCCGCTGCAGATCGGCAGCGCGTCCGCGTAGTGCGCGCCGATCAGCACGCGCTCGGTCGCCGGATCGATCGACGTCGCCGGCGGCACGAGCGTGAAGCGCGACAGCCGGCCGACCGTGCGGCCCTCGAGCGTGGTCTGGAACAGCGCGTACACGTACCCGTTGCTCGCGTGCGCCGGATCGACCGCGAAGCCGAGCAATCCGAAATCGCTGCTGCTCGTCACGAGCGCGTGGATGTCGAGCAGCGGCGCGGCCGGCTTCTGCGCGCCGTCGATGCGCCAGACGCGTCCGGCCTTCTCGGTGACGTACAAGCGACCGGCGGCGTCGAAGCACAGCCCGACGGCGAGATCGAACGCCAGCGGCAGCGCTTCGTCGATGAATCCCGCCGGCAGCGTCGCGCCCGGCGCCGACTGCGCGCACGGCGCAGCGGGCGTGCGCGCGAGCGCGCCGTGCGCGGTGGGCGCACCGGCCTGTGCGGCGCTCGGCGCGGCGAGCGCGAGCGCGAGCAGCACTGCGCGAGTCGCGATCGCGCGCATCATTGCAAGCTCCAGCGCAGTCCCGGCGTCGCGGCGATGCCGCCGACGGCCTGCGCGTCGAGATGGCCGGCTTGCCAGCACAGCGCCTGACCGGCCAGCGCCGGATCCGCGGGGATCTGCAGCGCGAACGTGCGGTGGCCGGCGCCTGCGACGCCGCTCGCGCCGTCGAGCTTGTACGGGAAGTGCGCGAGCGGCCAGACGTGCAGCGTCGCCGGTCCGACCGGCAGCGCGATCGCCTGCGTGCCGACGAGCAACAGACCGCTCGCGCCGCCGCTGCCGTCGAGCACGTGGAGCTGGATCGACGCGCCGACGTCGGGGCAACCGCTGGTCGCCAGGCGCGGCGCGATGCCGCCCGCGCCGGCGAGCCCGCTGCCGTACGCCGCACTCGCGCCGCGACAGCTCGCGTAGGTCTCGAAGCGGCCGGAGTACGTGCCGACGCCGCTCGCGCGCGGCGAGCCGAGCGCGAGGTCCGCGCGCCCGTCCTGGTCGACGTCGCCGGCGCCGCTGACCGCGTAGCCGAGTCGCTGCTCCGCGCTCGTGCCGACGCCGCCGCCGATGCGCGCGCCGCTCGCGCCCGAGTACACGTGGAACGAGCCGGCCTCGAACGCGAGCCCGTTGGCGAACGGCGCGCCCGCGAGCAGATCGGGCACGCCGTCGAGATCGACGTCGCCCGCGCCGTGCACCGAGTAGCCGAGCTGCGCGTCGAGCACGTCGCCGCTGAGCGCGAGCAGTTGCGCGCCGCTCGCACCGGAGTGCACGAGCACGCGGCCGGCGCGGAGTCCGCCGACCGCGCTCTCGGGCGCGCCGGCCGCGAAGTCGCCGACGCCGTCGCCGTCGACGTCGCCGACGCCGGCGACGCTGATGCCGAACACGTCGCCCGGCGTCGCGCCGCCGACGTGGTGCAGCAGCGCGCCGCTCGCGCCCGAGTACACGCGCGCGTATCCCGGCGCCGGCTGGACGACCGTCGCGCCGAACTTCTGGAACGCGCCGACGACGACGTCGCCCGCACCGTCGCCGTCGACGTCGCCGAGGCCGCCCGACGCGTAGCCGAACACGTCGCCGGCGCCGAGTCCGTCGAGCACGTGCGCGATCGAACCGTTCGCGCCGCGGATCACGTACGCGCGGCCGCTCTCCGCACCGTTGGGATCCGCGCCCGGCGCGCCCGCGACGAAATCCGCGCGGCCGTCGCCGTCGACGTCGCCCAGGCCGGCGAGCCCGTCGCCGAAGTTGTCGAACGCGGCGTGGCCGATGACGGTGTAGAGCAGCGCGCCGCTCGCGCTCGAATAAGCGCGCACGGCGCCCGCGCCGAAGCCCGCCGCGGCGTGCAGCGGCGCGCCGACGAGCGCGTCGCCGACGCCGTCGCCGTCGAGATCGCCGGCCGACGCGACCGACGCGCCGACCTCCTCGTACGGCGCGCCGCCCGGACACGCGTGCAGCAGCGAACCGTCGACGCCCGACGCGATGCGCGCCGCACCCGATCCGCCCTCGAAGATCGCTCCGACGAGCAGGTCCGGCACGCCGTCGCCGTTGACGTCCGGCAATCCGCGGATGCGGATGCCGAGCTGGTCGAACGCGGCGTTGCCGTCGACGGAATAGAGCAGCCGCTGCGCCGCGGCCACATCGGTCGCAGCGGCGAGCAGACCGCAGGCGAGGACGGAGCGCGGGCAGCGGAGCGAACGGAGCTTGGCGAGCATGTGTCTCCCCGCGAAACGGAACTCGGCGAGATCGAGCTCCTCGGGATCGAACGTAGCGAGGGGGTGTGGGGTGTCAAGGTGAGGTGGGCGGTGGGGGCGTGGGAGGGGTAGGGGGAGTCGGAGTGGGGAGTGGGAGTGGGGAGTCGCGCGCTGCGCGCGCGACTTGGGCGGCCGAGGACGGCCGCCCGACTCCGCGGATCGGAGGGGCGCGCGGACGCGCCCTTCCGATCCGCGGAGTTCAAGGCGGGGGGCGCGTCGAGAACGCGAGGCGCGTTGCCTGCGAGACGCGGAGAGAGAGGCGCGGGGACCTTCGACGGGCGCGCGGAACGGAACACGCCGGTCGACAGGGAGCCCGGAGAGAGTCGGGAGATCGGAGAGCGACTCGACGGACGCGGCCGTGACGTCACCAAGAGGCGCATCCACGCTCGAACGGCGTGCTCACCCTCCGCGGGCGTTTCGATCTCGACGCGCGCTCGCTCTCCGCGCGCGTCTCGCTCGCAGCGGGCGTTTCGATCGCAACGGTCGCTTCAATCTCGACGCCCGCTTCGATCTCGACGCGCCGTTCGATCTCAACGCCCGCTTCGATCTCAACGCACTCCCAACTTGAACTCTGCATTCGATCGGGCGCGTCCGCGCGCCCGATCGAATGCAGAGTCGCGTGCGCGTCCTCGCGCACGCAAGTCGCGCGCGAAGCGCGCGACCCTGCGCACTCGCTTGCGCCATACCGGAACCCGCGCCTAGCATCGATTCCGCACATGACTGCAGCCTCGCCAATCAGGATGCGGCGCAGCGTCATTGCTTCGCTCGCCATCGGAGCGCTGCTCACGCTGCTCCCGACCGACTGCACACTGCGCAAGCACGAGAACTGGCGCCGTCAGACAGCCGTGGTGGAGCGGATCGACGCTTACCTGCTGTCGAAGAAGTACCGGACGGGGCCGTGGCCCAAGGACGGGACCGCGGAACAGCTGCGCGCGCGCTATCCCGAGTATGTGTTCAACGACCTCCCGTTCTTTCCGACGGGCCCCTTGCCGGACGAAAAGCCGCAGGTGCTGTTCGGTCGCAGCTACGAGTACGCGTGGAACCCGTTGTACGCCACGATTGACTGCGAGCTCGAGCTGCGTGTCGACCAGCACCACTGGGCTGCGTGGCTGAACCCGCCCGAGCCGCAGTATCCGCTGGGCGACATCCACATTCGAACGGCGTATCGGGCTTCGGTCGCCGGGACGCTGCCGTCGGCGCGGGCCACGGAGGTCACGTTGACCAATCCGGCCCTCGCGCCGATGGCTGCCGATTTCCTCGACGTCCTCGCGGCGGAGCAACTCGACGTCTCGGAAGCGCGCGCATCGCTCGCGCGGCTGTGATTCTCACGGCTTGATCCCGTACCGCTCGAGCTTCTTGTACATGTGACTGCGCTGCATGCCCAACTGCTCCGCCGTCCGCTTCACGTTCCCGTTGTTCTCGGCGAGCTTCAGGCGGATGAAGAGCGCCTCGCTCTGGTTCTTGAACTCTTCGAACGTCGGAGCGCGGAATGGATCGCCGTCGGCGGGCAGTGTTGCGACCGTGCTCGGCGTCGAGAGCGCGGGCCCGTTCTCGAACACCTGCTCGAGATCCGCCTTGCTGATCTGATTCGATTCGGCGAACACGTTGGCGGCTTCGATCGCGTTGCGCAGTTGACGGACGTTGCCCGGCCAGGTGAGCGTGCGCAGGTAGGATGCGGCATCGGCGTCGAGCGTGCGCGCGGCGCGGCCGGCGCGCTCGCCGATCTGGCGCAGGAACTGCTCGGCCAGGGGCGCGATGTCGTCGAGGCGTTCGCGCAGGCTCGGCACGCGCAGCGGGATCACGTTGAGCCGGTAGAAGAGGTCCATGCGGAACGCCTTCGCCTCGACGGCGGCGGCGAGGTCGGCGTTCGTCGCGGCGAGCACGCGGATGTCGACCTGCATCGGCCGCGTTCCGCCGACGCGCGTGATCTCGCGCGTCTCGAGCGCGCGCAGCACCTTCGACTGCGCGGCGAGCGGCATGTCGCCGATCTCGTCGAGGAACAACGTGCCGCCGTCGGCGGCCTCGAAGTGCCCGATGCGCCGCTCGTGCGCGCCGGTGAACGAGCCCTTCTCGTGGCCGAAGAGCTCGGACTCGATCAGCTCGGCCGGGATCGCCGCGCAGTTGACCGCGACGAACGGCCCGCTCGCGCGCGGCGACGACAGGTGCAGGTTGCGCGCGACGACTTCCTTGCCGCTGCCGTTCTCCCCGGTGATCAGCACGGCCGCGTCGGACTGCGCGACGCGCGCGAGCTGCGCGGCGAGCGCGCGGATCGCCGGGCTCTTGCCGACCAGTTCGTAGCGCCCGCCGAGCGCGCGCTTGAGCTTCTGGTTCTCCTGCGCGAGCTTCTCGGCGCGCAGCGCGCCGCGCAGGCTGACGAGCACGCGGTTCTGATCGAGCGGCTTCTCGAGGAAGTCCGCCGCGCCCTTCTTCACCGCCTCGACCGCCATCGCGACGTCGGCGTGGCCGGAGATCAGGATCATCGGCGGCGCGCCTTCCTTCTCGCGCACCTTCTCGAGCAGCTGCAGGCCGTCCATGTCGGGCATCTTCACGTCGGACAGCACGAGGACCGGACGGCGCGGCGGCTCGGCCGCGGCCTCGCGCTCGAGTCGCGCGAGCGCCTCGCGGCCGTCCTTCGCGGTCCAGCACGCGTAGCCCTCGTACTGCAGCAGCATCTCGAGCGAGAGCCGGATGTCGGAGTCGTCGTCGACGACGAGCACCGCGCCCTTGTCCGCCTTCTCCTTCGCGTGCTCTTTCGCGTGTTCCGCCATGCCGCGATCCTGACATGCGCGCGGGGCGTCTGCCATACTCGCGCGCCGATGAGCGGCTGGCACGAGCTCGTCGCGCGCTGCGAGCGCGGCGACGCGGTGATCGCCGGCGTGATGTCGGGCACTTCCGCCGACGGCATCGACGTCGCGCTCGTGCGCGCGGGCGGACCGCAGCTCGCGTTCGAACCGCTCGCGTTCGACGTCGTCCCGTTCGAGCCCGCGCTGCACGCGCGCGTGCGCGCGCTGCTCGAGCGCCGCGACGGCGGGCTCGTCGCGCTCGGCGAGCTCGCGCGCCTGCAGCGCGACCTCGGTTTCGCGTTCGGACGCGCCGCGCGCGCAGTCGCGAGTGCGCACGGACTCGCGCTCGATCTCGTCGCCTCGCACGGACAGACCGTCTGGCACCACGACGGCGCGAGCGCGGATGCCGCGACGCTGCAGCTCGGCGACGGCGACTGCGTGTCCGAGGCGGCCGGCTGCGCGGCGGCGAGCGACTTCCGCTGGCGCGACGTCGCGGCGGGCGGGCAGGGCGCACCGCTCGTCGCGCTGGTCGAGCGCGCGCTGTTCCCGCGCCTCGAACTGCCCGGCGCGGTGCTCAACCTCGGCGGCATCGCGAACGCCGCGCTGTTCGACGCGCGCGGCGAGCTCGCGCTGAACCTCGACACCGGTCCGTGCGGCGCGCTGCTCGACGGGCTCGCGCGGCGGCTGTACGACGAGCCGTTCGACCGCGACGGCCGGCGCGCGGCGGCGGGGAGCGCGGACGAGCGACTCGTCGCGGCGTGGCTCGCGCATCCGTACTTCGCCGCGCCGCCGCCGAAGAGCACGGGGCGCGACACGTTCGGCGAGGCGTGGCTCGACCGCGTGCTCGAGCGCGCGCGCGGCGCGCGACCCGAGGACGTGCTCGCGAGCGCGGTCGACTTCGTCGCGGCGCACGTCGCGCTCGCGCTCGAGCACCATGCGCCGCGCGCGCACGGCGCGGCGTACGACGCGGTCGCGCCGCGCGAGCTCGTCGTGGCCGGCGGCGGCGCGCTGCACCCCGGACTGCTCGCCGCGCTCGCGCGCCGCACGCGCGCGCGCGTCGTCGCGAGCTCTGCGCACGGCGTCGATCCGAAGGCGCGCGAGGCGCTGGCGTTCGCGCTGCTCGGTGCGCACTGCGTGCTCGGCCGGCCGCTCGATGCGCGCGCGGCGACGGGCGCGCGCGCGCCGCGCGTGCTCGGCAAGCTCAGTCCTTGGTCGGCGCCGGAGTCGGCAGCGCGGTGATCGGCGCGCGCGAGCTCGAGTGCCTCGTCGGCGCCGTGATCGCGCCCGAGTGGCGCGTCGGCGGCCCGCGGCCGAGCCCCGCGTACCTGCGGCGCTTTCCGCCGCTGTGGGTGATCGCGTTCGGGCGCTCGCTCGAAACGCGCGCGACGCAGGACGGACTGGCGCGCGAGCTCGCCGAGCTGCGCGCGTTCGCGGCGCGCGAGGCGCTGCCGCGACCGGCGGTATGCTGCGATCTCGAGGAGGGCGCGGGCCTGCACTTTCCCGAGGCGCCGCGGCTGCCGCCGGCGCTCGCGCTCGCCGCGGCCGACGCGGGCGGTCACGCGCGCGCGCTCGAGCAGGCCGGCGAGCGCACCGCGCGCGATGCGCGCGCGCTCGGCGTCGAGCTCGTGCTCGCGCCGGTCGTCGACGTCAACACGCGGCGCGACAATCCGATCATCGCGACGCGCAGCTTCGGCGACGAGCCGCACGCGGTCGCGCGGCGCGCGCGCGCGTGGCTCGAAGGGCTCGCGCGCGGCGGAGCGCTCGGCTGCCTCAAGCACTTTCCCGGCCACGGCGACACCGAGCAGGACAGCCACACCGTGCTGCCGCTGGTCGCGAAGTCGCGCGCGGAGTTCGACGCGGTCGAGCTCGCGCCGTACCGCGCGCTGCTCGGTCCGCACGCGGCCGCGCGGCCGCGCGCGCTCGGCGCGGTGATGGTCGCGCACCTCGACGCGCCCGCGCTGACCAGCGCGTCCGGCGAGCCGACGAGCCTGTCGCGCCGCGCCGTGGGGGAGCTGTTGCGCGACGAGCTCGGCTGGGACGGCGCAGTGCTGACCGACGGCCTGGCGATGGGCGCGCTCGCGCGGCTCGACGACGTGCACGCGCGCGCGCTGCGCGCCGGCTGCGATCTGCTGCTCGGTCCCGCCTCGGCCGAGCGCGCGGCCGCGGAGCTGTGCGCGGCGGTCCGTGCGGGGGCGCTCGACGCGGACACCCTCGCCGCCGCCGGCGCGCGGCTGCGGCAGCTTGCGGCGGCGGTGCCGACGGCCGCGCCGCCGGACGCCGCGCTCGAACTCGAAGCGCTGGCCGATGCCTCGCTGGTCGTCGGCCCGGGCGGGTGGGCGCTCGGTCCGGCCGCGCTCGAGGTCGTGCACGGCGCCGGCGCGGATCCGGTGCAGCGGCTCGAGCTGCTCGTGCGCGCGGCGCCCGCCGTGCAGCCGCGCGCGACCGCGTTCGCCGCGGCCTGCGTCGTCGGCATGGGCCGCGGGCGCGCGGGGCTCGATCGCGACGTCGAGCGCGACCTGCTCGCGCGCATCGAGCGCGAGCTCGCGCGCCGCGGCCGCGCGGGCCTGTTGTGGTTCGGCTCGCCGCAGGTGCTGCCCGCGGGCCTGTGGGGGAGGCCGGAGCTCGCACTCGTCGTCGCGCACGCGCCCTCCCCGCCGCAGCAGCTCGCGGTCGCGCGCGGGCTCGCCATCGGGTTCGCCGGCGCCCGCGGACGGCTGCCCGTCGCGCAACCCGGCGGCTTCGCCGGTTGCTCGTCGCCGCGAGCCAGCTAGGTAGGTCCCGCGAGGGTCCGTCGGCCGGCCGCGTCGGCTTGAATCGGGCGCCCCCCGGAGTATCATCCCTGCCCCTCCCCCCGTCCCCCGACCTCGTCCCGAGGAGACTCATGCTCTTCCGCCGCCTCGTCCTGCCCGCCACCCTCGCCGCCGCGCTGGCGTTCCCGGCCTTCAGTCAAGATGGCGTGCAAGAGCAGTTCAATCGCGGGGTTGCGCTGCTGAAGCAGGGCAAGGACGCCGAGGCGCTGGCCGCGTTCCAGGCGGTGCTGGCCGCGGATCCGTCGCACGAGGCCGCCTACGAGCTGTGGAAGGCCACCGACCACCAGATCTGGCTCGAGCTGCTCGCCAAGCAAGGTCAGTTCGAGCTCGCCGCGCGCCGACTGATGACGCTGGCCGAGGCCGGCCGCGCGCAGCGCCGCGATGACGCGGCCGCAATCGGGGCGCTCTTGAAGGACGTGGGGAACGAGGACGTCGCAGTGCGCCGCCCGGCGCTCGCGAAGCTCGCCGCCGAGCACGGCGAGTACGCGGTCCCGCACATGCTGGGCGCGCTGTCGGCCGACTCGAACGACGATCGCGCGGTGCTGTACATCAACGCGCTCGCGCAGATGGGCGAGGACGTCGTGCAGCCGCTGATCGCGGCGCTCGAATCGGACAACGCGAGCCTGCGGCGCAACGTCGCGCTCGCGCTCGGCTACGCCGGCGATCGCCGCGCGGCGCCGCTGTTGTCGTGGCTCGCGGCCAACGACGCGGCCGGCGGCGTGCAGGGTGCCGCGCGCGAAGGCCTCGCGCGCATGGGCGGCGCGGTGGATCCGGTCGCCGGCCTCGTCGCGCTCGGCGACGCGTACCACGACGGCAGCGCGCTCAAGCCGTACGCGACCACCGGCAGCGTGTGGAACTGGCGCGGCGGCAAGCTCGTGCACGCGCAGGTCCCGGTCGCGCTGCACGGCGACGAGCTCGCCAAGCAGTGCTACTACAAGGCCCTGGCGATCAGCGGCGGCGACGTCCGCGCGCTCGCGGGTCTCGCGCGCGCCCTCTCGGCGCAGCACGCGCGCCTCGATGCGCTCGCCGCGCGCGGCGAGGACGTCAGCGCGTTCAAGCCGCAGGTCGACATGGCGCTCGGCGCGCTGCAGGCGCTCGGTCCGGCCGCGCTCGACTCCGCGCTCGGCGCTTCGCTCGCGCAGGGCGACGAGGCCGCGGCGGTGCAGCTGATCCGCGCGCTCGGTCGCGCCGGTGCCGGCGCCGCGCCGAGCCTGCAGACCGCGCTGCAATCACAGAACGGCGGGCTGCGTTCGCACGCCGCGCTCGCGATCGCGCACTCGACGCTGTCGAGCCGCAGCGCGCTGGTCGAGGGCACCGTGCCCGCGCTCGGTGAAGCGGCCAGCCGCCAAGTGATGCGCATCGCGGTGCTCGTCGACGGCAACGAAGCGCGCGCGGCCGCGCTCGGCGGCCTGCTGGCCAAGCGCGGCGTCCACGTCGCGAGCTTCAACTCGGGCGCGATGGCGCTGGCCGGCGCGCGTCGCATGCCGGGCGTCGACGTCGTGCTGCTCGCGAACGAGCTGCCGGACATGACGTCCGCGCAGGTGCTCGACGAGCTGCGCGAATCGCACCAGGCGCCGGTGCTGCTGCTGTCGGCCGACGAGAACGCCGGCGCGGCCTTCGGCGATCGCATCGCGGGCGTCGTCTCGAAGGACGACGACCTCTCCAAGCTCGACGCGGCCTTCGCCGGCTCGATGAACCGCGACCGCGAGGAAGCGCAACAGCTCGCGCTGGCGTCGTGCCAGGCGCTGGCGGAGCTCGCCGCGCGCGGCCAGGTGCTCGGCCCGGCGGCGGCGGACCTCGTCGACGCGCTGAACGGGCGCACGGACGACGTGACGGTCGCCGCGCTCGCCGCGCTCGGCAACGGCGGCGGCCTCG
>SCVU01000713.1 GCA_004296785.1 Planctomycetota bacterium | reverse complement strand
CCGATCTCCGGCGGGCATCGAAACGGAGGTGGCGGCCATGGTTCGGCGCAGTCTAGCGCGGGCTGTGCCGCGATACCGCCGCTCCGCCCGCGCGGGCTCAGGACTCGTTGAAGTCCTGCACGCCGGCGAGCTCGTCGATCAGGTCCGATGCGATCAACGCGCGCTCGCCGTGCGAGCTCGCCGCTTCGTCCCCGGCGAGCGCGTGCATCCACACGGCGGCGCACGCGGCATCGAACGCCGTGTACTCGGCGTCCTCGAGCGCGACCGCGCGCGCCGCGTACGCGGCGAGGATGCCGGCCAGCACGTCGCCGGCTCCGGCGGTCGCCATGCCCGCGTTCCCGTCCTCGCACTGCCACACGCGCGACTCGTCCGCGACCAGCGTGCCCGCGCCTTTCAGCACGACGACGGCGCCGCTGCGCGACGCGAGCTCGCGCGCCGCGTCGTAGCGTTCCCGCTCGCCGCTCGCGACCGCCCGGCCGAGCAGCCGCGCCGCCTCGCCCGGGTGCGGCGTCAGCACCGTCGGCGCGCGCCGCCGACGCAGCTCCGCGAGTCGCCCCGCGTAGACGTTCAGCGCGTCGGCGTCGAGCACGAGCGGCTCCGGCCCGCAGCGCGCAACGATGTGCTCGACCAGCGCGCGCGTGAAATCCCCGCTGCCGAGGCCGGGCCCGCACAGGCGCGCGTGCGCCTCGCGCGCGAGCCACGCGTCGGCGGCTCCCGCGGCCGCGCCTTCCACCGGGCCCGCATGCGCGACGAGGTCGTGCAGCACCGCCTCGGGCGCCGCGAGCGGCAGCGCATCGAGCAGACGCGGATGCAGGCAACCCATCGTCACGAGCCCCGCGCCCGCGCGCTGCGCCGCGCGCGCGACGAGCAGCGCCGCCCCCGGCATCTCGCCGCTGCCGCATAGGCAAGCGACGCGGCCGGCAAGTCCCTTGTGCCCGTCGTCGGACAGCGCCGGCGGCAACGCGGGCTCGTAGTCCGCGTACTCGGGCGACTCCTCCTCCCGCTCCTGCTTCGCGCGCTTGCCGAACATGCGCGCGATCCTAGTTCAACGCGATCAGACGAGCACTTCGGTGCGCCCGACGACGAGCCCAGCGCGATTGACGAGCGGCGTCTCGCGGTAGCGCGCGAGCGCTGCGAGTTCCTGCGCGTCGGCCCAGCCGAGCTTCTCGAGCAGCGCGACGACGAGCGCGTGCAGCGCGCGATCGTTGCCGTCGTCGATCTTCAGCGCGAGTCCCTGTCCGGTCCCAGCGCGGCCGATCACGTAGATGCCCTCGGCGCCGATCTTCGGGAACAGTCGGCCGCGCGTCGCGCGCGCGATGTCGGTACAGATCCGCTGGTGCGTGCCCGCGATCAGCTCCGGATGCTGCGCAACCGCGGCGAGCATCCGCTCGCAGGCCGCCGCGCGCGCGCCCGACTGAGCCGCGGGATTGGCGATGCGCGCTACGCCGGCGGCGAGCTTGACGAGCGGCAGGCGGAACGTCGGAGCACTGCAGCCGTCGACGGCGACGTAGAGCTCGCCCTCCTCGGTCCCGGTGATCTCCTGCAACGCATTGCGCACCGCGCGCTGGCTCGCGCCGGCGGGATCGAGGTACGCGGCCGGATCGACGCCGAGGTGGCGCGCGAGCGCGAGGAAGCCCGCGTGCTTGCCCGAGCAGTTGTTGTGCAGCGCGCTCGGTTTCGCGCCGCGCTCGGCGAGCGCGCGCCGCGCCGCGGGATCCAGCGGTTGTTGCGGGCCGCAGCGCAGGTGCTCGACCCCCAGGCCGAGGCGCCCGAGCAGGGCGGCGACGCGCTCGGTGTGGATCGGCTCGGCGCTGTGCGACGACAGCGCGAGCGCGAGCTCGGCGGCGTCGTAGCCGAAGCGATCGGCCGCGCCCGACTCGAGCAGCGGCAGCGCCTGCAGGCTCTTCACGCTGCTGCGCGCGAAGACGGGCGCGTTCCACTGACCGACGCCGTCCTGCACGCCGCCCGCGTCCACGACGACCCACGCGCCGCGGTGCTGCGACTCGACGTGCTCGCCGCGCCACAGCCGCACGAGCACGGGTTGTTCCGGCAGCGAAGCGGAAGGTGCGGACACGGCGGCGGACGTCATCGTCGAGCCGCGGATTGTAGAGCGCGCCGGCGTGGTCTCGCAGCTCGACGACACTACAATGCGCGCCGCGCATGGACGCCCACGCCCCGCACAGGATCGAGCTCGCCGACGCGCCGCACGACACGCGCGCGCCGCGCGCCGCGGCGCAACCGCGCGGACTCGCGCGCGCCGCGCTGTGGCTCGCGCCGCTGGCCTGCCTCGCCGCGGTCGCGCTCGCGTTCGGATTCGTGCGCCAGGGCCCGGACTGGTTGTTCGGCTGGGTCTTCGGCGGGCTGTTCGCGCTGATGATGGGCTGGATCTGCGTCTCGGTGTTCTGGCCCGCGCGCGCCGAACGCCGCTGCCCGCGCTGCAGCGAGCTCGCGCTCGAGCGCGTCGACGCGCGCTCGACCGTCGGCATCGCCTGCGCGTCGTGCGGCTGGCGCGACGAGGCCGCGTCGAGCTGGCTCTTGGCCGAGGAAGAGGCCGAGCTCGAGCCGATCGTGCTCGCGCAGCGCCGGCAGCGGCGACCGGGCCTCCCTCAGCAGGTCACGCGCGACCCCGCGAGCGCGGCGAGCCCGACCCGATGACGCGCGAAGAGACCTGGGTGGAAGTGCGCCTCGCGCGCATCGTGCAAGCGCTCAACTCCGATCGCCAGTTCATCTACCTGACCGAGGTCGAAGGCGAGCGCGGCTTCCCGATCATGATCGGGAACTGGGAGGCGTCGGAGATGGACCGCATCGTCAACGGCGACGAGACCAAGCGGCCGCTGACGCACCAACTGCTGCACACGACGATCAAGGCGCTCGGCGCCGCGCTCAAGCGCGTCGACATCGTCGACCTGCGCGACAACACGTACTTCGCGCAGCTCGTGCTCGAGAATCGCACGGGCGACATCTGCGCGGTCGTCGACGCGCGGCCGAGTGACGCGATCGCGCTCGCGCTGCGCGCGGGCTGCCCGCTGCGCGTCACCGAACGCGTGCTCGCGGCGGCCGCGCAGGGCGTCGCCGGGCAGGGCGAGTCCGAGTCGGAGTCATCGGAATCCGAGCCCGACGAACCCGAAGCGAGCGGCGACGCGTCCGACGAGCCGTCCGAGGAGTAGCTGCGTCCGAGGAATCGGGCGCGGGGCTCCGTACACTGTCCGCGCACGCTGCGGAGGCGTGGCAGAGTGGCCGATCGCGGCGGTTTTGAAAACCGCTTTGCCGCAAGGCAACGGAGGTTCGAATCCTCCCGCCTCCGCCCTCCTCGGTCGCGCTGGAGTGACGGCGTGTCGAGCGGCGGCCCGGGCGCGAGCGCGGCATGCCCCGAACGCCGCGCGCCGCGGATGGGTTACGCGCTTACCCGGCCGGCGCGCCGAGATCGAGCTCGTACCAGCGGTCGCAGCTCGAGTGCCCGGTGTTGCCGAGCGGAGCGCAGCGCGGCTTGAAACCGAGCGAGACGTACAAGCGCTGCGCGGCGTCCATCCCGGTCAGCGTCTCGAGGTAGCACGTGCGAAAGCCGAGCGCGCGCGCGCGCTCGAGCAGTTCGCACAGCAGTGCGCGCCCGATGCCGCGACCGCGCAGCTCCGGCAGGAAGTACATCTTCTGCAGCTCGCACACGCCGTTGTGGCCGCCCCGCAGCGGCGCGATCCCGCCGCCGCCGACGACGACGCCGTCGCGCTCGACGACGAGGTAGACGGAGTTCGCGCCCGAGTACGCGCGGCACATCGCATCGACCTCCGGATCGCGAATCGCGAAGCCGGGGCCGTCGGCGCCGAACTCGGGCATGACGCGGCGGATGATCGCGGCGACGAGCGGATCGTCGCGCGGCTCGATGCGCCGGAATGCCACGCCGGTGTTCGTGTGCTGGCTGGAGTCGTTCATCGCGAGTCGCGGGTCGCGCGCTGCCGCCGGGTTGCGAGCATAGCGCGCGGGCCGCGAGCCGGGCCGCTACTCCGAGCGCAGGCGCTCGCGCAGCGCCGCGAGCTCGGCGCGCTCGGCCGGCGCGACCTCCGGGTACTCGACCTTCATCCGCTCGAGCGTCGCGACCGCGATCTCGGCGACGCAGCGGCGCATGTGGCTCTTCGAATCCGCCGGGATCGCGTACCACGGCGCCCACGGCCGCGAAGTCGCGTTGAGCGCGCGCTCGTACGCGTCCATGTACGCGCTCCACCGCTCGCGCACCGCGAGGTCGCCCGCGGAGAACTTCCACGTGTGGTCGGGATCCTCGAGGCGCTCGAGGAAGCGCGCCTTCTGCTCGTCCTTCGACACGTGCAGGAAGAACTTGAGGATCGCGACGCCGTTGCGCGCCCAGTGCAGCTCCGCGTCGCGGATCGACGCGTAGCGCTCGTCCCACAGCGCCTCCCCCGCCGGGCGGTGCGGCAGGCGCTGCGCATCGACGAGGTGCGGATTCACGCGCGCGACGAGCACCTCCTCGTAGTGGCTGCGATTCCACACGCCGATGCGACCGCGCTCGGGCAGCGCGCGCTGCACGCGCCACAGGAAATCGTGGTCGAGCTCCTCGGCCGACGGCGCCCCGAACGCGAAGACCTGGCAGCCGGCGGGATCGACGCCGGTCAGCACCGCGCGGATCGTGCCGTCCTTGCCGGCGGCGTCGAGCGCCTGGAACACGAGCAGCAGCGCGTGCCGATTCGCCGCGTGCAACTTGCGCTGCAGCGCATCCAGGCGTTCGACCGCCGCGGCGAGCGCCGCCTCGCGCACCTTCTTCGGCGGCGCGTCCGCCGGCGGGCGCGTCGCCGCGTTCGCGATGCGGAAGCTCGCGTCGAACGGCACGAGGTACGGGCTCGCCACCGGTTCGAACAGGATCGACTGCATCGGCGAATCGTACGCGATGCGGCGCGCGCGTCCGCGCGCGGCGAACTTGCCGCCTCCGCGCAGCGGCGATACCATCCGCCCCCCACTCGAAACCCTCAGGAGAGGTGGCAGAGTGGCCGAATGCGCCGGCTTGCTAAGCCGGTGATCTCCTTATGGGGATCCGAGGGTTCGAATCCCTCCCTCTCCGCCAACTTCAGACGCTCCCCGTGCGCGCGTTCCAGTCACCGCAGCCGTCGCGACCGGGCCCGACCGGCCGGGGCAGCGCCGTCTCGAGCGGGCGAGCTGCGGCGCGCGTCCTTCCGCTGCCGGCCTGCCTGCTCGCACTCGCCGTCGCATCGTGCGCCGCGACGCGCACGCTCGACATCCGCTCCGATCCGCCGGGCGCCGAGGTGCGCATCGACCAGCAACCGGTCGGCAAGACGCCGTTGGTCTGGGAGTTCTACGACTACGGCACGCACCAGCTGACGTTCCACCTCGAGGGCCACCGCAGCGCGGCGCGCATCGTCACGCTGGTCGCGCCGTGGAAGGCGCGCTTCCCGCTCGACATCGCGACCGAGGTGCTCGTGCCGATCGGATGGTCGGACCGACACGAGCTCTCGGTGCGCCTCGAGGCCGGCACCGAGGTGATGGAGCAGCCGGACTTGCGGCTCGTGCTCGAACGCGCGCAGTGGCTGCGCACCGCCGGCCCGGCGGGACCGGGCCCCGCAGTCGTGACGAACGTGCCGCTCGTCGAGTCGACCGGCAGCGCGACGCCCGCGCCTGCGCCGGCCCCGACTCCGCCGCCCCCGCCGCAGGAGCCGCGGTGAACCGCGCGCAAGCGCCG
>SCVU01000712.1 GCA_004296785.1 Planctomycetota bacterium | reverse complement strand
TGCGCGCCGAGCAGGGCCGCGAGCCGCGCGACGACGAGATCGCGGCGCAGATGGGCATGGAGCTGCCCGACTACGAGATCCTCTTCGGCGCGGGATTGCCCGGCATGCCGTCGCGCTCGGCGGCCAGCGGCGCGAACGACGACGGCGGCCAGCTCGACGTGGTCGAGGACACGCGCGCGGCGAGCCCGGACGAAGCGCTTTCGCGCGAAGAGCTGCTGCGCCTGGTCGCGCACCGGCTGACCGAGCTCGAGGCGCGCATCGTGTACCTGCGCTACTGGGAGAATCTGCCGATGCGCGAGATCGGCGAGATGCTCGACCTGTCGGAGTCGCGCATCAGCAAGGTGCACGCGCGCCTGCTGGCGCGACTGCACGAGCGGTTGCAGAACCAGTAGCGCCGCCGCGCGCCAGCGCGCGTGCTCGCGAGCTCAGCGCCGCGTCGCGCGGGAAAAAAAAGAGGGGCATGCGTCCCCACGCATGCCCCCGATCTCCTGCCGGGCCCTTGCGGGCCACACGGAGCCGCCGCTAGAGCGGCACCTCCGCGGATCGTCGCCGCGTCCCCACACGGCGACCGCGACAAGAGGCGTGTTGCACCAGCGGTTCCCCAATCGCACGGCGCGCACGCATCTCCTCTTCCTCCGGGTGCGCTCCGGCGGCGTCCCCACACCGCGCGGATGCGAACCCTCTCTTCTCCTCCAACCCCGGGCGGCCGAGCCGCCCATCATCACTCCGTCCGGGTCCCCGTCCGGAACGGAGCGAGCCCTCGTGGAATTCCCCTCCACGTCCCGACCCCGCGAGGGGCCGGGTGGTCTGTGCTGTGTTCGTGCTCGTCATCTCTAGATCTCGTCACGGCTCGTGGGTCGAGCCGCGGGACCTGCCGAGCCCGCTCGCGAGGGGAGAGACCCGTCCGAGCGCTTGTGCAAGCGCCCGGACGGCCGGGTGGTAGAAGAGAGAGCTTCGCGCACCCAGGAGTCTCCGCTAAGGAGCGGGGCTGTCAGGCCCCGAAGGCCCCAGACTGATGACGTCCTGGATAGGAGCGACGACATTCGGTAGCTCGGCTGTCCGCGAGGGACCCGTGGCTTTGCGACCCGGCCTTGCGACCGGTGTGCCCTTGTCGTGTCATCGATCGGGAGCGGCCAACCGTACCCCAGGAAATCGCATTGGGCCAATCGGCCGGCGCGAGACTCTTCGAACGGCGCGCAGCTTCATCGCAAACCATTGTTGAACAGATAGTTGCGTCGAAAACTCGGGTCGGTAGATTGTTCCGCATGCCCGCCCTGCCCGACGCGCTGAATCAGCACTTTCGCGCGCCGCGCCACGCGGGCTCGCTCGCCGGCGGCGCGCGGCGCGGGGCGGCGCAGAACGCGGCGTGCGGCGACGACCTCGTGCTCGAGCTCGAGCTCGCCGCGGGACGCATCGCCGACGCGGCGTTTCGCGCGCGCGGGTGCAGCGGCGTGATCGCGGTGGCGGACGTGCTGTGCGAGCGCGTGCGCGGACTGTCGCCGGCCGAGGCGCTCGCGCTCGATCTCGCGCGCGCGATCGACGAGCTCGGCGGACTCCCGCCGGCGCGGCGACACGCGCTCGAGGTCTGCCGTCGCGCGCTCGAGCAGGCGTGTAGCGGCGCTTGACGCGTGCGCTCGCCTCCAGCATTCGAGCGGTCGGATCGATAACGTAATCGCCAGCGCGCGCCGCTCGGTGCGCGCATCCACCTCGAACCAAGGAAACGATCGATGTCGAACGCCACCGTGCTCGCGAACCAAGCGAAGATCCTGCGCAACCAGACGGCGATCCAAGCCAATCAGGCGCGCATCCTCGCGAACCAGCGCACGATCGAGAAGAACCAGGGCAAGCTCGACCAGGTGCTCGCGAACCAGAAGTCGATCCTCGCGAACCAGAAGAAGATCCTCGCGCGCCGCTAGGCGCGTGGCGCGGGACGGCGACGCGTGAGTCCGCGGATCCCTCGCTGGCTGCGGCGCGCGTTGCTCGCACTCGGCGCGCTCGTGCTCGCCGCAGGCGGCTGGATCGCCTGGCAGATCGGCCCGCGCAATCTGTGGGGGATGCTGCGCTACGACCAGCGCCGCGAAGGTGACTTGGTCGTCGGCGCGCGCGCGCCGGACGTCGAGCTCGTCCGCCTCGACGGCAGCGCGATGAAGCTGTCCGAACGCTTCGGCGAGCGCCCGCTCGTCGTCGTGTTCGGCAGCTTCACATGACCGCCGTTCCGGCGCTCGGTCGAGCGCCTCGAGACGCTGGCCGCACAGCACGCGCACCACGCGCGCTTCCTGACCGTCTACATCAAGGAAGCGCACCCGACGGACGAGTGGCAGATGGACAGCAACGAGGCCGAGGGCGTGTGCTACCCGCAGCCGCGCACGACCGAGGCGCGCGTCGCGATCGCACGCGATTTCGCCGCGCGCTACGAGTACGCGATCGAGCTCGCGGTCGACCCGATCGAGAATCCGGCCGATGCGCTGTACGCCGGCTGGCCGGAGCGCCTGTACGTGATCGGCGCGGACGGCGTGATCCGCTACAAGGGCGAGCCCGGGCCGTTCGGCTTCGAGCCGGATGAGGTCGAGGCGTGGCTCGACGCGCTGCCGGAGTAGCGCTCGCGCGAGCGAAGCGCGCCGCGCAGGTGACGCGCGGCACGTGCGGCGTCAGGGGCGCGCCGCGCGGTGGACGGCGAGCACGCCGTCGAGCACCGCCGGGAAATCCGCGAGCCGCACCATGTTCGCCGCGTCCGACGGCGACGAGTCGGGATCGGGGTGCACCTCGAAGAACATCCCGTCGACCTGACCGGTCGCGGCCGCGGCGCGCGCGAGCGCGGGCACGAGCCTGCGATCACCGCCGGTCTTGCCGCCCTGACCGGGCTGCTGCACCGAGTGCGTCGCGTCGAAGACGACGGGCACGTTGCACTGCGACAGCTCGTCGAAGCCGGTCATGTCGACGACCAGCCGACCGTAGCCGAACGACACGCCGCGCTCGGTGATCATCACGCGCGAGTTGCCGCTCTCGGTGACCTTGCGCACCAGGTGCTGCATGTCCCACGGCGCGAGGAACTGGCCCTTCTTGATGTTGACGACCTTGCCGGTCTCCGCGGCGGCGACGACGAGGTCGGTCTGCCGGCACAGGAACGCCGGGATCTGCAGCACGTCGACGATCTCCGCGGCCGGCGCGCACTGCTCGTGGCTGTGCACGTCGGTCAGCACCGGCACGCGGAAGTGCTCGCGCACCTCGGCCAGCATCGCGAGCCCGTGCTCGAGGCCGATGCCGCGGCCGGATTTGAGGCTGGTGCGGTTCGCCTTGTCGTAGCTCGCCTTGAAGATCAGGCCGAGGCCGCGCTCGAACGCGAGGTCGCGCAGCGTGCCGGCGATGTGCATCGTCAGCGCGCGGTTCTCGAGCACGCACGGGCCGGCGATGATGAACAGCTCGCCGCCGCCGTAGCTCTTGCCGTCGATCGTGAGCGCGGGGCGCATGGCGCGCACGATAGCACGCCATGAGACGCTCGGAGTGTGCCACCGGTTCTCGGAGGTCAGTGCAACGCTGGCGGTTGTTGCGTCGCGATCCGGTGGAAGCTCGCGGCGGATCCCGAGAGCGCGCCCGCGGGCAGCGCCCACTGGAACGAGCGGCGGATCGACAGCGAGAGCCCGGGGATCGTGCGCAGCCGACCGCTCGCGAGCAGCGGCGCGAGCGACCAGCGCGAGAGGAATGCGACGCCCAGGCCCGCGCCTGCCGCGCCGATCACCGCGCCGTTCGAGCCGAGCACCGGGTCGAGTCGCGCCGGGCCGTTGCGCAGCTTCGCGCGGCGCAGCGCCGCCGCGACCACCGCGCGCGAACCGGAACCGGCCTCGCGCCACACGATCGGCGCATCGATCAGATCTTCGTCGCGCCGCACGCTGAACGGCGCCGTCGGCGACATGACGGCGACGAGCTCGTCGTCGAGCCACGACTCCAGGCGCACGCCGACCGCGCGCGCCGTGCCCTCGACGAGCCCGATCGGCAGCTCGCCGGCGCGCACCGCCTCGACGACGTCCTTCGTGTTCGCCGTGCGCACCTCGATCGGCACGCGCGGGTGGCGCGCGCGAAAGCGCGCCAGCGCGACCGGCAGCACGTGCGCGGAGATCGTCATGCTCGCGCCGATCACCAGCGGTCCATCGGCGCGTTCGGCACCGCCGAGTTCGTCGAGCGCGGCGCCGAGCAGGCGCTCGAGTTCGCGCGCGCGTTCCGCGAGCCGCAGCCCGGCGGCGGTCGGCTCGACGCCGCGCACCGAGCGCCCGAGCAGCGGCGTGCCGACCGCGCGCTCGAGGCGGTGGATCCGCGCGGTCACCGCGGGCTGCGAGAGCCGCACCGCGCGCGCCGCGGCGGAGATCCGGCCGTGTTGGACGACGGCGAGGAACGTCGGGAGCAGGTCGGGGTCGAGCGGGGGACGCATGTGCGGCGCTGCGCGAGCCGAGCGGCGCGCCCGCGGCGCACAGCCATCAGCTAAACGGATGGAGCATACACGCTTTCATCTGTTCCGCTGAGCCCCGCCGCGCGATCCTGCGCCGCATGTCGACCGTCCGATCGCAGCCGCGCCGCGCCGTCGGCGCGCGCGAGCTCGCTCTCGCCGCCGCCGCGCTCGCGGCGTTCGCGCTGCCGCTGCCGGGTTTCGTCGCGCTGCTCGCGGGCGCCGCGTGCGCGTGGGCGTTCGGCGCGCCGAGCTTCAGCGCGCGCGCCGGCGGCTGGCTGCTCAAGGCCTCGGTCGTCGCGCTCGGCGCCGGCATCGAGCTCGTGCGCGTCTGGGATGTCGGCCGCGCCGGCCTCGCGGCGGCCGCGATCACGCTCGGCGTCGCGCTCGCCGCCGGCTACGCGCTCGGGAGGTTGCTGCGCATCGAGCGCGACGTCGCGCTGCTGATCACCGCCGGCACCGCGATCTGCGGCGGCAGTGCGATTGCCGCCGCGGCGCCGGCGCTGCGCGCGCGCCCGCACGCGGTCGGCATCGCACTCGGCGTCGTGTTCGTGCTGAACGCGGTCGCGCTGTG
>SCVU01000093.1 GCA_004296785.1 Planctomycetota bacterium | reverse complement strand
GCAGCACGAGCTCCGCGGACGCCGACAGCGGCTGCGCGCCGGGCGCGCCGCCGTCCTGGTACTCGGCGCACAGCGTCCACGCGCCCCCGCCGCCGTCCGCGGCGGCCGCGAGGCGCAGTTCGCCCGCGCGTCCCTGTTGGAGCTCCGCGTTCGCGCGTGCGTCGGCGAGCGAGCGGATCCACTCGACCATGCGCCGCGCATCCGCCGCCGACACGCGCTCGTGCGGCAGCATCGGCGTCGTGCCCCACGCGCCCGACGAGCCCTTGCGCACGCGCTCGATCGCGAGCTCGACGGCCTCGTCGCTCGCGGCGAGTCGCCCCGCGACCTCGCGGTACGCGGGACCGACGATGCGCCGCTCGACGGCGTGGCAATTCAGACAGTCGGACGCGCGCACGAGCGCGAAGCCCGGGTGCGCGTCGACCTCGGCGCCGCCGGGCGCGGCCGCGCGGAAGCGACTCGCCACGTGCGTGCGGCGGCTCTGTTCCTCGCCGGCCTCGGTGCGCTCGTCGAGCGCGTCCTCCGCGTCGTCGATCTCGACGCGCCAGCGCAGCACGTCGCCCGCGCGCGCGAACGTGTCGGTCGGCGCGACGAAGCGCAGCGTGGGCGGCGCGTTGCCGGCGAGCACCTGGACCTGCGCGGTCGCCGACAGCCCCGCCGCATCGGTCACGCACAGCTCGAGCGCGATCGCGCCGCTCGCCTCGAACGTGCAGTCGAGCTCGGGCTCGCGCCCGAGCACCGCGCCGTCCGACACGCGCCGCCACTCGTACGCGAGCGCGTCGCCGTCGCGGTCGAGCGAGCCCCGCGCCGACAAGTGCACGGAAAGCGGCAGCGCGCCGGCGACCGGAGTCGCGCTCGCGCGCGCGAGCGGCGCGCGGTTGCCGCTCGCGTACGTGACGTGCAGCAAGCGCGAATCCGCGTTGGTCCCCCACGTCGTGCCGTAGTCGAGCACGTACAGCGAGCCGTCGGCGCCGAGCTCGATGTCGACCGGCCGCACGACCGACAGCGAAGGCAGGAACGGCTGCGCGCTCGCGATCTCCGAGCGCTCGTCGAGCCGCAGCGCGTGGATCTTGCCGCGCGACCACTCGTACACGAGCAGGCTGCCGTCGAGCACGCGCGTGACCGCGCTCGCGCCGTCGCGCGCGTCGTCGCGCCGCACGACGGGTCCGGCGCACGCGGTGCGCCCGCCCGGACCGTTGACCCACGTGAAGCGCTGCGAGTCGCCGTACGGGTACGAGATCCACGCGGGTTGCGCGGGCGGCAGCTCGACGAGCCCGGTGTTGAGTCGCGAGCGATTCAGCGGCCGCGCCGGATCGAAGAGCCCGCGCGACTCCTTCTTCTCGAAGTCCCAGTCCGCGTACGCGCGGTTGTCCGCGATGAACATCGGCCAGCCGAAGAAGCCCGGGCCGCGCGCCTGGTTCACTTCGTCGTAGCCCATCGGTCCGCGCGCGCCGTCGCCGCCGGCGTCGGGGCCGACGTCGCCCCAGTACAAGTAGCCGGTCAGCGGATCGACGCTGATGCGCCACGGATTGCGACAGCCCATCGCGTAGATCTCGGGCCGCCCCGCGGAGCCGTCGGCGGGAAACAGATTGCCCGGCGGGATCGCGAAGCCGCCGTCGTCGAGCGGTCGGATGCGCAGCACCTTGCCGGTCAGGCTCGCGGTGTTCGCGGAGCCGCGCAGCGCATTCCACGGCTCGCGGCCGTCGCGCTCGTCGATCGGCGCGAAGCCGTCGGAGTCGCCGTGCGGGTGCGTGTTGTCGCCGGTCGACACGTACAAGCAGCCATCGGGCCCGAACGCCATCGAGCCCGCGTGGTGGCAGCACTCGCGGCGCTGCTCCTCGAAGCGCAGCACTTCGCGGCGCGAGTCGCCCGCGAGCTGCCAGCCGTCGAGGCGCCAGCTCTCGAGCACTTGGCCGCTGAAATCCGGCGGCGAGCGCAGCACGTAGAGCCGTTGGTTCGACGCGAACGCCGGATCGAGCGCGATCCCGAGCAGGCCGTTCTCCTGATCGGCGTACACGTCGAAGCGCGCGACCTCGCGGCGCTTGCCGGTCGCGGCCTCGTGCGCGAAGAGTCCGCCGCCGAGCTCGACCCACAACACGTCGCCGCTCGGCAGCGGCGCGATCTGCAGCGGGCGGTCCATGCCGCGCTCGAGCTCGGCGACTTCGAAGCGGTCCCAGTCGATCGACGGAACCGGTGCCTGCGGGACCGAAGAGAGCAGCGCGGCGAGGAACAGCACGACGGGCGCCGCGAGTGTAGCCTCGCGGCGCCCGTCGCGCGGGATCGCCGTTCTGCGCGCTCGAACGCGCCTAGCGGTCGTACCCGATCGCGTCGAACAGCGTGAAGTCCGCCGCGGAGTAGTAGTTCGGGTAGTAGCTCTCGGTCGCCGCGAACGCGGGATCCATGATCCCGATGTTCGGCACCTGCTCGCGGAAGTGGCTCGCCTGGTACGGCGACCCGTCGGCGTAGCGGTACTCGACGGAGATGATGTCGAAGTTGTGCGCGTCGTTCGGCGCGTTGTACGCCGCGAGGCGCGGACGCGCGGTGAACTCGGCGAGCGTGTCGGGGTTGTAGTCGGACAGCCCGTCGGTGCGCTGGAAGCGGTAGATGTCGATCGCCTCGATGTCGTTGAAGCGGAAGTCGATGCCCGACGTGCAGCCCATCGCGTGCCCGACCTCGTGGATCAGCACGTCGACGAACGAGTACGTGCCCGCGGAGATGCCGTTCGACGGGTCGTAGTCGAACTGGAACGCGCTGTTGAACTGCATGTTCGCGTCCAGGCCCGAGTACGTTCCGATCGTCGACTCGTACGCGCCGGTCGTGAAGAACACGCGGTTCTCGTTCGTCACCGACGAGCCGCTCGTGTAGCGCACCGGAATCGTCGAGCCCGCC
>SCVU01000711.1 GCA_004296785.1 Planctomycetota bacterium | reverse complement strand
GCTGTCGGCGCTGCGCTTGCCGCGCAGGTTCAGCATCTGGTCGAGCCGCGCTCGCGCGGTCTGCTCGGCCTCGCCGAACGCAGCGTGCTGCGCGTCGACCGGCTGGAACTTGCGGCCCGCGATGTGGCTCGCGATCGTCGCCGGGATGATGAAGTAGCCGTCGGCGAGGCCCTGCATCAGCGCGCTCGCGCCCAGGCGATTCGCGCCGTGGTCGGAGAAGTTCGCCTCGCCGAGCACGAACAGCCCGGGCACCGTGCTCTCGAGGTTGTAGTCGACCCACAGCCCGCCCATCGTGTAGTGCACGGCGGGGAAGATGCGCATCGGCACCGAGTAGGGATCTTCCCCGGTGATCTTCTCGTACATCTGGAACAGGTTCCCGTACTTCTGGCGGATCGTCGCGGCGCCGTCGCGCGCGATCGCGTCGCGGAAGTCGAGGTACACCGCCATCTTCGTCGCGCCGACCCCGCGGCCCTCGTCGCATTGCTGTTTCGCCGCACGTGAAGCGACGTCGCGCGGCACGAGATTGCCGAAGCTCGGGTACTTGCGCTCGAGGTAGTAGTCGCGCTCTGCGTTCGGGATCTCGGCGGGGCCGCGCGCGTCGCCCTTCGTCTGCGGCACCCACACGCGGCCGTCGTTGCGCAGGCTCTCGCTCATCAGCGTGAGCTTCGACTGGTAGTGTCCCGACACCGGGATGCACGTCGGGTGGATCTGCGTGAAGCACGGATTCGCGAACAGCGCGCCGCGCCGGTGCGCGCGCCACGCTGCGGTCACGTTCGACGCCTTGGCGTTCGTCGACAGGTAGAAGACGTTGCCGTAGCCGCCCGTGCACAGCAGCACGGCGTCGGCCGCGTGGCGTTCGAGCTCGCCCGTGACCAGGTTGCGGCAGATGATGCCGCGCGCGATGCCGTCGACGACGACGAGCTCGAGCATCTCGCGGTTCGCGTACAGCGCGCACTTCTTCAGCCCGACCTGCCGCATCATCGCGCTGTACGCGCCGAGCAGCAGCTGCTGACCCGTCTGGCCGCGCGCGTAGAACGTGCGGCTGACCTGCGCGCCGCCGAACGAGCGATTCGCCAGCGTCCCGCCGTACTCCCGCGCGAACGGCACGCCGAGCGCGACGCACTGGTCGATGATGTCGACGCTGATCTCCGCGAGCCGGTGGACGTTCGACTCGCGCGCGCGGAAATCGCCGCCCTTCACCGTGTCGTAGAACAGCCGGTGCACGCTGTCGCCGTCGTTCTGGTAGTTCTTCGCGGCGTTGATGCCGCCCTGCGCGGCGATCGAGTGCGCGCGGCGAGGCGAGCCGTGGATGCAGAACGCGCTGACGCGGTAGCCGAGCTCCGCGAGGCTCGCGGCCGCCGACGCGCCGGCGAGACCGGTGCCGACGACGAGCACGTGGAACTTGCGGCGGTTGGCCGGATTGACGAGCTTCAGGTCGAACTTGTGGCGCGTCCACTGCGCGTCGATCGGGCCGCTCGGGCACTTCGAGTCGAGCTTCGGCGAGGCGGTTTGCGGCATGGTGGGTCCTTGGCGGGGGAGGCGACGGCTAGCCGGCCAGGCAGAAGTACAGCGGCATCGACGCGAACCCGACCGGGAGCGCGATCGCGAGCGCGAGCCCGGTCCGCTCGAGCAGCGGGACGAGGCGCGGGTGATGGATCCCCAAGCTCTGGAACGCGCTCTGGAACGCGTGCGAGAGGTGCAGGCCGAGCGCGGCCATCCCGATCACGTAGATCGCCACCGTCGCGGGCTGCTGGAACGACTCGCGCACGGTCGCGGCCGGGCTCGCGTGGAACTGCCCGTCGAGGCGGAAGTCGATCAAGTGCTTGATCAAGAATCCGAGCACGAGCGCGCCGGTGAAGAACATCGAGCTCGAGCCGAGCGTCTTGCGCCCGCGCGAATTGCGAATCGAATAGCCGGTGCGGCGCGCGTCGCGATTCTCCATCGTCAAGCGCACGCCGAGGTACACGTGCGCGCAGAACAGCAGCGCGAGCAGCACTTCCGCCACGAGCAGCAGCGGCCCGAAGCTCTGCAGCTTCGCGCAGTACGCGTTGAACGCCTGGCCGTCCTTGTCGGCGTACAGCGTCAGATTTCCGGCGAGGTGCGCGATCAGGAAGCCGACGAGCAGCAGTCCTGTCGCCGCCATCACCGCCTTCTTGCCCAGGGACGAGGCCAAGCAGTCGCCGAGCTTGCTCATGCAGCGCGTGGAGGGAGCGGGGGGGCCGTGGGGGAGTCGAACCGTCGTCACCGCGCGCAGCACAGGCGGCACGCGAGCGCAGAAGGTAGGGTAAACGCCGCTCGCGGCTCAAGCCCGTCGCGCGCACTCTCGCCTTGAATGCGCCCGCGACCCGGATCCACTGCCTGCGTCACGCCGAGGTCGACGCGCGTTGGCACGGGCAGATCTACGGCAGCTTGGACGTGCCGCTGTCGAGCCCGGGCGAGCGCGATTCGCTGGCCGCCGCGCGGCGCTTCGACGGCGTCGAATTGGCGGCGGTCGTCTCCTCGGGGCTCGCGCGCACCGAGCACCTCGCGCGAGCGTTGCGCGAGCCGCGCGGGCTGGCGCGCCGCGACGACGCGCGCCTGGTCGAGATCGATCGCGGCGCGTGGGCCGGGCTGTCGCTGGCGGAGCTCGAGCGGCGCGAACCCGGCGCGTTCGCGGCGTGGCTCGCGCGGCCCAAGCACGCCCGGCCGCCGGGCGGCGAGTCGCTCACGGACGTCCAAGCGCGTGCGTGCGCGGCGTTCGGCGAGCTCGCGCGCGCCGCCGAGGGCGGCGAGATCGCCGTCGTCGCGCACCTGTGGGTGCTGCGCAGCGCGATCTGCTGGGCGCTCGGGCTCGATCTCGACCGCGCGACGCGCATCGAACTGCCGTACGCGAGCCATTTCGCGCTCGACATCCCGCTCGCTGCGGGGCGGCGCCCGGTGCTCGTCGGACTTGCGATGAGCGCGAGCACGCACGGCGCACCTTCGCGCGACGCGACTTGGCAGCGCGGTCCGCACCGCGCGTGAGCGCGCGAGCGGCGTCCGGCGCGCTCAGTTGTTGTGGAAGCCGCCGCCGCCCTTGGGCTTCTTCGGTCCGCCGGCCGAACCGCCGCTGCCGCCCGGCGGAGTTCCGGGCGCGGTCGGCCCGCCGCCGGCGGCGCCGCCGAACGCACCGCCGAGTCCGCCGCTCTGGAATCCCTCGAGCACGCGTTTGAACTCGTAGACCGTCTCGCCGAAGTGGTACGCGAGCCAGATGAAGTGGCAGTCGATGTTGTCGACCGGATCGTCGACCTCGAAGGCGGCCTTGCAGGTCAGGTCGCACGGCCGCGCGGCGTTCAGGAAGCAGGTCTTCTTCACGTTGGGGTCCGAGTTCGAGGGAGTCGCGGGTCGTCGCTCAGTCGCCGGCGCGCGCGTCGCGCTCGCCGAGCACGATCAGCTTCGCGGGCCGCCGCGACATCAAGGTCATCCATTCGCCTTCCGACACGGACTCGCCGTGCTGGTTGGTGACGCGCGTCGCGAAGCGCACCCAGCCGCGGCGCGGCGTCGGTGCCGGATCCCGTTCCGCAACGGTCAACGCGAGTTGGATTGTATCCCCGGCGAGCACCGGTTTCTCGAAGCGGACGCTGACCTGCTGCAGCGCTTGGATCGTGCCGTGGAACAACCCGGTCTGCCAGCCGAGCCCGGTCGCGACCGATTGGATCAGCATCCCGTGCGCGATGCGCTGGCGGAACGGCGTGCGCTTGCAGCTCTCGGCATCGATGTGCAGCGGGTTCATGTCGCCCGACAGGCCGGCGAACAACACGATGTCGGCCTCGGTGATCGTGCGCGCCGGCGAGAGGAAGCACAGACCGGTTTCGAGCTCGTCGAAGGTTCGGCCGGGGACCTGGATCGGGGCGCGCGGATTCGGGGCGGCAGGCATGGCGTCGCAAGCTACCGAGTGCCGGGTCGGCGGGCGATCCTTTGGCGGCGCTTCAAAAGTTGCAGAACGTACATTATCAGACGTTATAGCGCTGTCGCGCCGGCCGCCGTGCCGATCATGCTGCCGCCGATCCCGGTCGATATCCGGTCCCATGCAAGTCCGCCCCGCCCTCTGGCTCGCCGCCATCCTCGGTTCCATCCTCGCTCTGGCGAGCTGCTCGGGATCGACCGGCATCGAGCTGCGCGCCGCGAGCGCCGAAGCCAAGCTGCAGCGCCCCGCGTACAGCACCGACGTCCCGATCTGCCGCGCGCCGTTCGACGAGGTCGCGATCAACTGGAAGCACCGGCTCGACCAGGCCTACGTCTACGTCGAGCACCGCGGCGACTACCGCTCGATCGGCGACGCGTTCTCGAGCTTGCTCGAGGCGCTCGACGCGCAGCAGATCGCGCCGACGGGGCCCATGTTCGGGCTGTACTACGACGATCCGAGCGCGACCCCCACCGCCGAACTGCGCGCGCGCGCGTGCATGCCGGTCGCCGCGGGCACGTCTGCGCGCGGGAGCCTGCGCTTCGACGTGCTGCCGAGCACGACGGTCGCCTACGCGGTCGCCGCCGGTGCGTACAGCGAGGTGCCGCGCTGCTACCCGGCGCTGCTGCGCTACCTGACCGAGCGCGGTTGGCAACTCGCCGGTCCGCTGCGCGAGATCTACGTGAACCCGGAGGTCGCGCTCGAAGGCGGCGAACTCCTGACCGAAGTGCAGGCGCCGTGGCGCGGCGGCGACGAGCCGGTCGCCGACGGCGCGCAGCGCTGACCGGCGCGGCGCGCGCCGCCGCGCGCGCGACTTACGAAGCGGCTTCGCTCGTCCAGGTTGCGGCGGCCTGAGCGGGAAACGCGCGCAACAGGCGCCACTCGTCGGCGCCGACTGCCGCGCACTGGATCCAGTCGCCGACGCGCAGTTCGGCGGGCAATCCGCGCTCGAGGCGCAGCGTGCGCTGCGCGCCGCCCGCGCCGAGCGCGAGCGCATCCGGCGGTTCGAGCGCCGCGACGGTCCCCGAGACCGCGGGCTCCTCCGCGCTCGCTGCACCGAGACGTGCGTCGAGTTCGGCGATCCGCTCGAGATCCGGTCGCAGCGCTTCGAGCGCGCGCTGCGCGTCGGCGCGCAGCGCGTGATCCTGGGCTTCCTCGCACCACTGCGCGAACTCGGCCAGCGCGCGGCACAGCGCAGCCGCCTGCGCGCGGTTCGTCAGCAGCCCGCGGCGCAGCGCGTGTCCGGCGGCGAAGCCGACCAGCAGGCGCGCGTCGAGATCCTCGAGCCCCGGCAGCGCGGGGTTTGCGTCGGCCAGCGCGCGCAGCCACGCGCGCTCCTCGGTTCCCAGCGCGCGGCCGGCCGCCTCGCGCTCCCACGCGTACTCCTCGACCAGCACCTCGAGCACTGCAGGGCCGGTCGGTTCGTCCGCGCCGTCCTCGTCCTCGTCGTCGGACGCGATGCCGAGTCGTTCTTCGAGCAGGCGGAACGAAGCCTCGAGGTCCGCGCCCGCGGCGCGCTCGCGATCGAAGGCGGCCAGCGCGTCGGCGGTGCGCCACGGCTTGCCCTCCGCGTCTGCGTCGAGCTCCGGCTCGAGTGCGTCGCCCGCCCCGGCCTCGGGTTCGGCTTCGAGCTCGTCCGCGCTCGCGTCGGGCGCGGGCGCGCTGAGCACGTGCCATGCGTTGAGCGCGATCGCGCGCGCCTCCTCGAGGTCGACGTCGCTTCGGATCGCGAGCTCGTCCATCAGCGCGCCGAGCGGATCGTCGGCGCCGGGCAGGATCACGCCGTCGTTGAACGGCGTGCTCTCGAACTCCGCGCACCACTCGTCGACGGCCTCGGCGCCCAGGCCGGCGCGCGCGAGCAGCGACGCGAGCTGCGCCCAGGCCGCGCGACGCGTCGCGCTGCTGACGATCGGGTCGCGCGCGGGTGCCGCGGATGCGGACGCGAAGAACATGCGCTCGAGCTCGGCCTGGCTGATGCGCAGCGTGCCGCGGCGCGCCGCGCGCAGGGCGTCGAGGTCGTGCTTGAGCGCTTCGCGCAGCCGCGCGTCGCGCATCCAGATCGCCGCCGGCGACAGGTGCGTCACGCCGCCCTCGAACGGGAAGATGCGGCCGACGATCAGGTCCCCCGTCTGTAGTTCGAGCGCGACCTCGGGCTCGTCGAGCACGTGGTCGGCGCGCGCGAGCAGGTCGCGCACCATCAACGCGCGATCGGGCCCGGCCGAGAGCACCTCGAACACGGCCGGCGTCGATTGCAGCAGCGCTTCGACGCCGTCGTGCTCGGCGGCCAGCGCGCCGGCCCAGGCCTCGATCGGCACCGCGCCGAGCGTCTCCGCCGGCCGCTCGAGCAGGAACCACTCGAGCTGGCGGCGCCGCGCGTACTCCGGCGCGGTCTCGTCGGCGGAGGCGACGGCGGGCGCGACCGCGCTCGGTGTGCCGAAGAACTCGAGGCGGCTGTGCTCGAACTCCTGGCGCAGCGCTTCGTGTTCTTCGAGGCGCGCGACGATGGACGCGAACGCGTCTTCGAGGAGCGCGCGGGCGCGGTCGGGATCGGGCAGCATGGCGGATTCCGCATGGTAGCAGCGTGCCCGCGACCGCCCTAGACTCAGGCTCCGTTGAACGACGCGGGC